>JANXWR010000472.1 GCA_025351025.1 Burkholderiales bacterium
ATCGCCTTCGAGTGTAGCCAAGAGAACAACGATGACAGCCGACGAGATCCTCGCGAAGTACGGCCCGAGAGAGGCCATGGAATACGACGTCGTCATCGTTGGCGCCGGCCCGGCTGGCCTGGCCACTGCGATCCGTCTGAAGCAGCTCGCCGCCGAGCGCTCGCACGAAGTCTCGGTGCTGGTGCTCGAAAAGGGTTCCGAGCCCGGCGCGCACATTCTTTCCGGCGCGATCATGGATCCGATCGCGCTGAACGAGCTGCTGCCGAAGTGGAAGGAAGACGGCGCGCCGCTGAACCAGCCGGTCACGGCGGACCGCTTCCTCTTCCTCAGCGAGACCGGTGCCAAGGCGACGCCCGCGTTCTTCCTGCCCAACTGTTTCAAGAACCACGGCAACTACGTCATCAGCCTCGGCAACCTCGTCAAGTGGCTGGCCACGCAGGCCGAGGCGCTGGGCGTCGAGATCTTTCCCGGCTTCCCGGCTGCCGAGGTGCTCTACGACGACAAGGGTGCGGTCAAGGGCGTGGCCACGGGCAACCTGGGCGTCGGCAAGGATGGCGAGCCGACCGAGAGCTTTCAGCTCGGCATGGAGTTGCATGCGAAGTACACGGTCTTCGCCGAAGGCTCGCGCGGCAGCCTCGGCAAGCAGCTTATCGCGCGTTACGCCCTCGATGCGGGCAAGGACCCGCAGAGCTACGCGATCGGCATCAAGGAGCTGTGGGAAGTCGCGCCCGATAGGGCGCAGCCCGGCCTCGTCATCCATACCGCCGGCTGGCCGCTCGACTCGGCCACCTACGGCGGCTCGTTCCTCTATCACCTCGACAAGAACCAGGTCGAGCTCGGCTTCGTCGTCGGCCTCGACTACGCCAATCCGTACCTGAGCCCGTTCGAGGAAATGCAGCGCTGGAAACTGCATCCCGAGATCCGGAAGACGCTCGAGGGCGGCAAGCGCCTCGGCTACGGCGCGCGGTCGCTGACCGCGGGCGGCATCCTCAGCCTGCCGAAGACGGTGTTCCCGGGCGGCGCCTTCGTCGGCTGCGAGGCAGGTTATCTCAACGCCAGCCGCATCAAGGGCAGCCATGCGGCGATCAAGACCGGCATGCTCGCTGCTGAGGCGGCGTTCGACGCGCTCGGCGCCGGGCGCAGCCACGACGAGCTCGTCGCGTATCCGGCGGCCTTCGAGAAAAGCTGGCTGCATGCTGAGCTCGATCGCTCGCGCAACTTCAAGCAGTGGTTCAAGAAGGGCCGTACGACGGCGACGCTGATGACGGGCATCGAGCAATGGCTCTTGCCCAAGCTCGGCTTCAAGGCGCCGCCGTGGACGCTGCACCGCGCCAAGGCAGACCACCTCTATCTCAAGCCGGCGGCCGAGAGCGAGAACATCGCCTACCCCAAGCCCGACGGCAAGCTGACCTTCGATCGCCTCTCGAGCGTGTTCGTCAGCAACACCAACCATGCCGAGAACCAGCCGGCGCACCTGACGCTCAAGGACAAGAGCGTGCCGGTGCAGGTCAACCTGGCCAAGTACGCCGGGCCCGAGAGCCGCTATTGCCCGGCCGCGGTCTACGAGTTCGTCGACGACAACGGCACCGAGCGCTTGCAGATCAACGCGCAGAACTGCGTCCATTGCAAGACCTGCGACATCAAGGACCCGACCCAGAACATCGTCTGGGTCACGCCCGAAGGCGGCGGCGGGCCGAACTACGTCGGCATGTGATGGCGGCCGTGACGCGGCTGCGCGGCGTCGTCACGGCAGCGACGGCCAAGGCCTGGCTGGATGCGATCGACGCCCATCCGGTGTGGCGGCATCGCGCGGTCGTCGCGAACGGCGACTTCAACGCGCACAGCTCGTCCTTGCGGCTCGGCGCGGTGGCTGGGCTCGACCTGCCGACCATCACCGCATCGTTGCTCGCCGGTGAAGTCGGCGCGCTCTGCCACGCGCAGCTGGGCGACGAGCTCGTCTGCGCCGTCGATCACTGCTGGGTCCGGCGCCAATACGCACCGGGTCGCTATCCGCCAAGCCACGCCGTGCACACCTGGCATCAGGACGGCGCGCTCGGCTTCGACTTTCTCGGCGCGAGAGCGCAGATTCCCCGCTCTGCCCTGCTTTCGATGCTGACCTGCTGGATCGCGCTCTCGCCCTGCGGCGTCGAGGCGCCCGGCCTCGAGCTGGTCGACCGCGAGCTCGATGCCCTCCTGCCGCTGGCCGCGCTCGGCGACGAAGCGGTGCGGTCACGGCATCGTGAAGGCGAGCTGCTGCGGCCGACCATGGCGGCCGGCGACGCGCTCATCTTCGGCGGCGGCGTGTTGCACCATACGCACGTGCGTCCGGCGATGCATCTCGACCGCACCAGCGTCGAACTTCGTTTCTTCCCCGCCAAGGACATACCGGCGCGATTGCGCAACGACCGCTTCCTGCACCTGACCCCGATACCGGAGACCTGCCGATGACGCCACCCTCTTCTCCCGCCGACGGCGAGCAGCCCGAAGTCCTGGTCGTCGCCAAGCTCTGGCCGCCGATGATGGAGTCGCTGCGCGCGGTCTTCCGCGTGCACGACCGCGTGCACCAGACCGACCCGACCGCCTTCGCCGCGGTGGCGCCGCGCATTCGCGCCATTTCGGCGAGCGGCGAATCCAAGGTCTCGCGCGAGCTGATCGCACAGTTGCCCAAGCTCGAAATCATCTCGGTATTCGGCGTCGGCTACGACGGCATCGACGTCGCGGCGGCGCGCGAGCGCGGCGTCGCCGTCACCAACACGCCCGACGTGCTCAACGACGAGGTCGCCGATCTCGCCATGGGTCTGGTCCTCGCCGTATCGCGGCGCATTCCCCAGGCCGACCGCTACGTGCGCTCCGGCCAATGGGCGAACGGGCCGATGCCGCTCGCGCGCAAGGTCAGCGGCGCGCGGCTCGGCATCGTCGGGCTCGGCCGCATCGGCATGGCCATCGCGAAGCGGGCCGAGGCCTTCGACATGTCGATCGCGTACACCGGGCGCAGCGAGAAGACGGCGAGCGGCTATCGCTACTTTTCGATTGCCGAAGCGCTCGCCGCCGAGGTCGACTT
>JANXWR010000491.1 GCA_025351025.1 Burkholderiales bacterium
CGGATTTGGCCAAGGGAGGGAAGACGCCGGGCAAGCCGGCGCCGTTCGCCTGGTGACAGACCGAGCAGGTGCCCGAGAAGTGGTCCTTGCCTGCCTGGACCTGCTCTTCGGTTGTCAACGTTCCGTTCGACGCAGCCTGCCTCGCGGTCGTGACCGCGTTCAGGTTCGGCAGCGCCCGATCGCCCAGGTAGACGGAATCGAGCTCCTTGCCGGAGTAGATCGTCTTGTCCTCCGGCCCGCTCACCTTCAGGATCGCGAGCGCGCCCTTGTTGAAGGCACGAAAGATCGAGTGGTCGACCAGCACGTAGCTGCCCGGCACTTTGGTGCTGAACTCGACGGCGGCGGCACCACCGGCGGGGATCAGCGTCGTCTGCACGTTCCTTTGCACATTTGTTCCGCCTTCGTAGCGCACCTTGTCGAAGATGGCGCCGATGACGTGGAAGCTCGACACCAGGTTGGGGCCACCATTGCCGACGAACAGGCGTACGGTTTCGTTCGTCTTGGCGGTGATCGCCTTGTCGCCGGTCAGGGCGCCCTCGGACCCGTTGAACAGCACATAGGTGGGACGCTCGTCGATCGCCTTTTCCATGTCGAACGGTTGCAGGCCCTTCTCGCGGTATTTGCCGGTCGTGTAGAAATCGCCCTGCATCACGTAGTACTCATGGTCCACCTTCGACAGCCCCTCGGGCGGCTCGACCAGGATCAGGCCGTACATGCCGTTGGCCACGTGCATGCCGACCGGCGCGGTGGCGCAGTGGTAGATGTAGATGCCCTCGTTGAGCGCCTTGAATGTGAACTGCGATTCGTGGCCGGGTGCGGTGAAGCTCGACGCCGCGCCGCCGCCCGGGCCGGTCACGCCGTGCAGGTCGATGTTGTGCGGCATCTTGCTGGTCGGGTGGTTCTTCAGATGGAACTCGACCGTGTCGCCCTGGCGCACCCGGATGAAGCTGCCCGGCACCGTGCCGCCGAAGGTCCAAAAGGTGTATGACACGCCTTCCGAGATCGGCATCTCCTTCTCGACGACCTCGAGCTCGACGATCACCTTGGCCGGCGTCTTGCGATTGGTGGCCGGCGGCACGTTCGGCGGGCTCGTCAGGATGGCCTTGATCGGCTCGCCCTGAGGCGGCCCGAAGTCGCCGCTGCGCTTGGCCGGAGCGGGCTTCTCGCCTTTGGCCTCCGCGGCGAACGCCATTCCTGCAGCGCCGAGCCCGACCGCGAGCATCACGGTGGCAATCAGGTTCCTGGTGTTCGAGGCCACGGGTGTTCTTTCATCGAGGTGAGCGGGCCGGGCCGGCCTCTTACGTCATGTCACCTCGATTCAATGGTGGTGCCGCCGGGTCTTCGGTACATTGACCCAGGTCAAGGCCAGTCGACTCATCCGGCGCGACCATCGGCACTCTCTGCGAGGAATCCCATGACCCAGCAAACCCGTCGAATCTTCATGCTTCGTTTCGTCGCCACCGGCGCAACGCTCGGCGCAATCAGCGTCTCGGCCCAGACAAGCGGACCGCGCCTGGAGGAGAGCGATCCTCAGGCGGTGACGCTCGGCTACAAGCAGGACACGGCCAAGGTCGACGCCAAGAAGTACCCGAATCACGCGTCGACCCAGACCTGCGCCAATTGCCAGCTCTTTCAAGGCAAGGCGACGGACGCGAGCGGCGGCTGTCCGCTGTTCGGTGCCAAGCAGGTGGCGTCAGGCGGCTGGTGCAGCGCTTGGAACAAGAAGGCCGGTTGACGTCGGGCCGGGCCCGACTCCCGAGTCAGGGAGCGCGGGCCGTCGGAGGATGTGCCGGCGTACTCGCGGCGCTGCCCTTCAGCACGGTGTCCGGGTGAAAGCCGATCATGGCCAGCATGACGAAGAAGCCGATGACGTAGGCGACCGCCACATGCCAGCCGTGCCGCAGCCATAGGCCGACCGAGCGCGATTCGGGATACATGCCCGAGAGCGCCACGCCGGCCGACGAGCCGAACCACAGCATCGAGCCGCCGAAGCCGACCGCGTAGGCGAGAAAGCCCCAGTCGTAGCCGCCCTGCTTCAAAGCCAGCGCGGTGAGCGGGATGTTGTCGAAGACCGCGGACAGGAAGCCGAGGCCGAGCGCGGTCGGCCACGAAGCTGCGGGCAGCCGCTCGACCGGCATCATCGACGCGCAGAGCACGAGCGAGAGCAGGAAGATCGAGCCGCGCAGCGCGCCGCCCAACAGCGGCCAGGTGAGCTGGCGCATGGGAGCGGTGACGATGATTGCCAGGCAGACCGCCACGCCGAGGAAGGGAAAGAGGTCGCTGACCTCCTTGTAGCGGGTGTTGACCGTGACGTTGACGACGATCGCCGCGACCAGGATGAAGGCGACGATGGCGACACGCGCCCAGTCGATGCGCGCCGAGCCGTCGGCGTCCTTCTGGATCGGCGAGTAGCCTTGCTGCTGCAGCGACGCCGGTATGCCGAACAGCAGCAGCGCCACGCCCGAGCCGACGAAGCCTTCGAGGACTTCCAGCGGATGCACGCCGGCGATCCACATCATCGTCGTCGTCGTGTCGCCGACGACGCTGCCGGCGCCGCCGCCGTTCGAGGCGGCGACGATCGCCGCCAGGTAACCGATGTGGACCCGGCCGCGGAACACGGTGTGGGCCACGGCGCCGCCGATCATGGCCGCGGCGATGTTGTCGAGAAAGCTCGACAGCACGAACACCAGCACGAGCAGGACGAAGCAGCCCTTCCAGTCGTCGGGAAGAAACTTCGGCAAGGCGGCCGGCACCGCGCTCTTCTCGAACATGTCGGCGAGCAGGGCGAAGCCGAGCAGGAGGAGGAGCAGGTTGACGAGGATCACCCACTCGTGCTGCAGGTGCAGGCCGAAGCCGGCCACCCCGGCACCGGTCCTGAACGGCGAGAACAGGATCTTGTAGAGAGCGATGACGATCGCCCCGCCGACGGCGACCTGCATCGTGTGTCGATGCAGGAGGGCGACGCCCGCGAGCACTGCCGCAAAGAGAATGAATTCGACCGGCATTACGGCGATTCTGGCCGAGCCGGGAACGGCGGACGTAGGCGTTCTCCTACCCGCGAATACGGGGGCGCGCGGTTGCTGTAGGCAGGCACCGTGCCTAGGATCGGTTCCTTCGGCGATATCGCCCCTCAACTTACGCTGACAGCGAGGATTCTTCGTGCCTCATGCACTGCTGGTCGACGACGATGCCGATGCCGCCGAGACCATGGCCATGTTGATCGCGAGCGAGGGGTTTACGGTGGCGACCGCCGGCACGCTGCGCGACGCGCGTCGCCAGCTGGCGCTGCAGGAGCCCGACATCATCCTCTTGGACCTGATGCTGCCCGACGGCAGCGGCATGGAGCTGTTCAACGACGCCAAGTCGCTGCCCAACGCCGAGCTGGTCCTGATCACCGGCCACGCCAGCCTCGACACCTCGATCCAGGCGCTGCGCCTGGGCGCCGCCGACTACCTCGTCAAGCCGATGAGCCTGAAGCAACTGCAGGGCGTGCTCTCGCGGGTTACCAAGCCGTCGGCGCTGAAGGCCGCCAACAGCGACCTCGAATCGCAGCTCGAAAACGAAGGCCACTTCGGCGCTCTCTGGGGCCGCTCGGCGCCGATGCGTCGCGTCTACGAGCAGATCGCCCGGGTGGCGGGAACGGCGGTCTCGGTATTCATCACCGGCGAGAGCGGCAGCGGCAAGGAGATCGTCGCGCGCACCGTGCACGACCTTAGCCGGCGCCGCGCCAAGCCCTTTTTCGCCGTCAACTGCGGCGCCATCTCGCCGCACCTTATCGAGAGCGAGATCTTCGGCCACGAGAAGGGCAGCTTCACCGGCGCCGACCGCCAGCATCTCGGTTTTTTCGAGCGCACCAACGGCGGCACGCTGTTCCTCGACGAGGTCACGGAGATGCCGCTCGACCTGCAGGTCAAGCTGCTGCGCGTGCTGGAGACCGGTACCTTTATGCGCGTCGGCGGGACGCAGGTGCAGGAGACCGACGTGCGCCTGATTGCCGCCACCAATCGGCCGCCGATGCAGGCGGTGGCGAGCGGCAAGCTCCGCGAAGACCTGCTCTATCGCCTGAACGTGTTCCCGATCCACCTGCCGCCGCTGCGCGATCGCGCCGAGGACGTGCCGCACATCGCCAGTCACTTTCTCGACCAGATCAGCGAGCGCGAAGGGGCGCGCAAGCGCTTCGCGCCCGACGTGCTGGCGCGCCTGAGCGGCTATCGCTGGGCCGGCAACGTGCGCGAGCTCCGCAACGTCGTCTACCGCGCCTATGTCATGGCGGCCGGCGAAACGATCGTCGACGACTGCCTGCCTGACGCGTCCGGCGCCGCGCCGTCGAGCGGCGGCGCACCGGTGCTCTCGATCCGGGTCGGCATGCCGCTCGTTGAGGTCGAGCGCCAGCTCACGCTGGCCACGCTCGAGCACTTCGGCCGGCACAAGGAAAAGACCGCGGCGACCCTCGGCATCAGCCTGAAGACGCTCTACAACCGGCTCAAGGAATACGCCAGCGAGGACGGTGAC
>JANXWR010000001.1 GCA_025351025.1 Burkholderiales bacterium
GCCCTCGCAACCAAATTCGAGCACGATGCCGTGCCCAAAAAAGCGAGCCTAGCCGGCTCGCTTTTTTGTTTCTCGAATACGAGCGAATGCTTGCCCTGACCTCGGACAGCGCGATCTACGCCGTCGCCACGCTTGCCACTCTTGGTGTCGTGGCCCGACCCTGGCGACTGCCGGAAGCCACCTGGGCCGTCGCGGGCGCCGTCGCACTGGTCCTCTTCGGGCTTCTGCCCTGGGGCGACGCGGCGCAGGCGGTGCAGAAGGGCAACAACGTCTACCTGTTCCTCGTCGGCATGATGCTGTTGTCGGAGCTGGCCCGGCGCGAGGGCCTGTTCGACTACCTTGCCGCGCTGTGCGTGCAGCGGGCGCGAGGGTCCTCGACGCGTCTCTTCCTGCTCGTCTACGTCGTCGGCACCGTCGTCACGGTCTTCATGTCGAACGACGCCACCGCCGTCGTGCTGACACCGGCGGTGCTCGCGGTGAGCAGAAAGGCGAAGGCCAACGCCTTGCCCTACCTCCTGGTCTGCGCGTTCATCGCCAACGCGGCCAGCTTCGTGCTGCCGATCTCGAACCCGGCCAACCTCGTCGTCTTCGGCGACAAGCTGCCGTCGCTCATGCAGTGGGTGGGCCGATTCGTCCTGCCCTCGGCCCTTGCCATCGTCGCGACCTATGGCGTGCTGCGAGTCCTCTGTCGGCGCGAGCTTCGCGCCAGGGTCGTCGAAGACGACGATGTGCCGACCTTGTCTGCCTCGGGCAAGCTCTCCGCGGTCGGCATCGCTGCCAGCGCGGTCATCCTGCTCGGCGCCTCCGCCTTCGATGTCCCGCTGGGCCTGCCGACCCTTGCTGTCGCGGTCGCCGTGCTCGTCGTCATCCTGGCGCGCAAGCGCGAGTCGCCACGGCAGGTGCTGGCGGGCGTTTCCTGGTCGGTGCTGCCTCTGGTCGCCGGGCTATTCGTCCTCGTTGAGGGCCTGCAACGCTCCGGCGCCATCGACGCGCTGACGAGCGCGCTCCACACGGCTGCGGCGAGCTCGGCGACGGGCACCGTGCTGGTGGCGGGTTCCATCGTCGCGCTCGCCTGTAACCTGATGAACAACCTGCCCGCCGGCCTGATCGCCGGGCTGGTCGTGGGCGACGCGAACGTCACGCCGCTCGTGCAAAGCGCAGTTGCGATCGGCGTGGACCTCGGGCCCAACCTGTCGGTCACCGGTTCGCTGGCGACGATCCTGTGGCTGCTCGCGATTCGCCGCGAGAGCGAGGACGTCAGCGCCTGGCAGTTCCTGCGCGTGGGCGCGGTGGCGATGCCGGTGGCGCTTGCCCTGGCCTTGCTGGGGCTGCTGGCGCAGGCTTCCGTCTAGGCATCGGCTAGCATGGCCTGCCGCCAGAGCGAGCGGGGGCGGGCACAGGCAGGGCGGTGCGCGGCAACGACGAAGACAAGAACCGATGGGCACCTGGCAAGACGGCTATGTCATCGATGTCCCGTACAGCGCGGGCTTCTATCGCGAGCTCGCGCCGAGCTACCTGCACATGCTCGCCGTGCTGCTCGGCATGCAGCCGCCGGCTCCTGTCGACCACGAATTCACGTATTGCGAGCTCGGCTGCGGCCGCGGGCTCGGTCCACTGCTGCTCGCCGCGGCGAATCCCCTCGGACGCTTCTACGGCTACGACTTCAACGCCGAGCAGATCGCCCCGGCCCGTGCCCTGGCCGAGCGCGCGGGCTTGGTCAACGTTCACTTCGGGACCGACAGCTTCGCCAGCCTCGCCACGGGAGCAGGCGGCCCCGCGCCGGCATCGTTCGACCTGATCGTCCTGCACGGCGTCTACAGCTGGGTCGGCGAAGAGAACCGGCGTCACGCCCTGCGCTTTCTTCGCGATCGCCTGAAGCCGGGCGGCATGATCTACGTCAGCTACAACTGCATGCCGGGCTGGGCTGCCTTCACGCCGGTGCGGCGCCTGCTGCGCGAGCTCGTCATCCGGCGGCGCGGGCGCACCGATGAGAGCGCCCTGGCCGCCCGCGCTTTCGTCGACCAGTTGGCGGCGCGCGGCGCAAGCTACTTCTCGGCCGACGCATCGATCGGCGGCTACCTCGTGCAACTCGGCGAGCGCGATGGCAGCTACCTCGCGCACGAGTACCTCAACGAGCACTGGGACGCGTTTTATCACCTTGACGTCGCGCGCGAGATGGCGGAAGCGCAGCTCGGCTACGTCGGCTCGGCGACGGTCAGCGACAACGTCGTTTCCCTTTCAGCATCGCCAGAGATCGCGGCGATGTTCGCCGGCGCCGATCCCGGCATGGCCGAGACGATCAAGGACTTCTCGGTCAACCGCCGGTTTCGCCGCGATCTCTTCGCGCGCGAGCCGGAGCGGCTCTCGCCCGCGCAATTCCTCGCCGAACTCGGACGGATCCGTTTCATGCTGGCGGTCGAGCCCGCGGGCGCGACGACGAAGCTAATGACCGCGGCCGGCGAGCTGGCGGCGAACGAAGCGATCGCCCAGCCGGTGCTCGAGCGTATGAAAAAAGGGAGTGCCGGCGTCGCCGAGATGTTGGCCTTGCCCGCGCTCGCCGCCCTGCCTCCGGAGCTGCTCGCGCAAACCCTGTCGCTGCTCGTCGAAAGCGGCCAGCTTCATCCGATGCAAGAAGGCATTGCAGGTCATCGGACATCGCAAACGCTCAACGACCTGCTGATCGAAGAGGCGCAAGGCGACAACGCGGTGCACTTTCTCGCCGCCCCGGCGCTCGGCTCGGCGGTCTACGTCGGCCGTGCGGAGCAGCTCATCCTGCTCGCCATGTGCGAGCTCGGCAGCGAGAGCGTCATTGTCCTGCGCGACCAGGTCTGGGCGTGGATCAAGGCACGCGACCAGCGCGTGCTCAAGGACGGGAACCTGCTGGAAGGCGAGGCAGACAACGTCGCCGAGGTCGAGCGGCGGGTGGGCCAGTTTCTCGATCAGCGCCTGCCCTTGCTGCGCCAGCTCGGCGTCCTCAAAGGCTAGCGCGGCGCCGCCGATGCGGCCGGCGCGACGCCGGTCAGGGTCGACACATGCGCGATGTAGTGCGCCAGGTCGCCGAGCTCGGCGGCGCCCAGGCCGGCCAACGTCTCGTTCATCGCCGGCGTGTAGCCGACACGCGCACCGCTGCGAAACTCGGCGAGCGCACGCGCCAGGTAGTCCTCGCGCTGGCCGGCGAGGCGCGGCACCTGCTTCGCGCCGGCCAGGTCGGCGCCATGGCAGGTGGTGCAGCGATATTGCTCGGCGAGCACGGCGCCGCGCTTCATGCGCGCCGGGTCCGCCGTCACGCCGGGCGCCGGCGCCGCGGCCGGCAGGCGGCCGATCAGCTCTGAATAGGCGCCCAGGTCGGCGTCGCTCATCGGCTTGGCCACCTCGGTCATCGCCTCGCTCGTGCGCCGCCCGGCGCGAAACAGGAACAGCTGCGTGATCGCATAGAAGCTCTGCTGCCCGGCCAGCGACGGCGTCTCGAAGTTGTAGCTGACGCCGCCCATGCCGTGGCACGAGGCGCAGATCGTGAAGTCGGCCTCGGCGGCCCGCGCCGGCGGGGCACCGGCCGCAACGGCGAGCATCGCCGCCGCGGCGAGCCAGGCGCCCCGAATCGTCATTTGAACGCGTCGAGGCGACATCAGCACGTCTTCACTCCATGGCAACGTCGTTGTCGGAGTCGAACGGCCTGCGTTGCCTGCGGGTCGTCGGCGGTTGAATATTCTTACGCTTTTTCAGCCCATGCGTTGGGGCAGCCAGAGCGCGATGATCGGAAAGGCGATCAGGATGACGAGGCGGACGATGTCGGTCGCCACGAACGGCAGCACGCCTTTGAAGACGGTCGTGAAGCTCACGTCCTTGACCACGCTCTTGATGACGAAGACGTTCATGCCCACGGGGGGATGAATGAGACCGAGCTCGACCGTCATGACGATGATGACGCCGAACCAGATCGGATCGAAGCCGAGCGCGGTAACGACCGGAAAGATGATCGGCACGGTGAGGATGATCATCGCCATCGCGTCCATCAGGCAGCCGAGCACCAAGTACATCAGCATGATGAGAGCGAGCACGCCGTAGCGGCCGACGCCCAGGCCGGTCAGGAACTCGGTGAGCTTTTGCGGCGTCTGCGTGATGGTGAGGAAATAGCCGAACAAGAGGGCGCCGATCAGCACCGTGAACACGGCGGCGGCGGTGCGCGTGGCCTGCAGCAGCGCCTCGCGCGTGTTGGCACGGTTCAGCTTCTTGCGCAGCACGCCGAGGATGAAGGCGCCCGAGGCGCCGACGCCGCCGGCCTCGGTCGGCGTGAAGAAGCCGCCGTAGAGGCCGCCGATGACGAAGACGAACAGCACCAGCGGCGCCCAGACCAGTTTCATCGCTTCGGCGCGCTCGCGCCAGGTCCTGCTCGTGCCCGCGGGCAGAAAGCGTGGTCGGATGCGAACGATGAGGGCGATCGTCAGCACGTACATCGCCATCGCCAGCAGGCCGGGCAGTACGCCGGCCATGAACAGCTTGCCGATGTCCTGCTGCGTCAGAATGGCGTAGACGGCGAGCACGGTCGAGGGCGGCAGCATCGCGCCGAGCGTGCCGCCGGCGGCGATGACGCCGGTCGAGAACGACTGCGGATAGCCGAAGCGCCGCATCTCCGGATAGGCGACGGTCGAGAAGGTGGCGGCGGTGGCCACCGACGAACCGCAGATCGCGGCAAAGCCGCCGCAGGCCACGACGGTGGCGATGCCGAGGCCGCCGCGCAGGTGGCCGAGAAAAGCGTCGGCCGCCTTGAACATTTCCTTCGAGAGGCCCGAGACCGAGACGAAGGCGCCCATCAGCATGAACATCGGAATGACGCCGAAGGTGTAGTCGGTGACGGTGCGCAGCGAGGTCTGGCCGACCAGCTTCAGCGCCGGCCCGGGTCCGACGATGACGCTGTAGCCGGTGACGCCGACCAGCCCCATCGCCATGCCGACCGGCACGCGCAGCAGCATCAGCACGAACAGCGCGACGAAGGCGATGAAGGCGATCCAGTCGTTGCTCATCAGGCCCCCAAGACGCTACGCGTCGGCCCCCCGAGGGGGCGCAAGCGCCTTGGGAGCGGCCCGGCGGCGCTCATTCAACGACCTTCGCTTCGCCCACTTCGACCAGTTGCTCAGGGTGGAAAACGAGCCGGTAGGTGCGGATCGCGATCAACACGACGGCCGAGGCGTCGCCGAGCCAGGCGACTGCATAGAACGGCCAGGTCGGGATGTTGAGGTCGTAGGTGAGGACGTGGTCGACGAAAGTGGCACGCACCTTGTCGAACAACATGATGGTCTGCACGGCGACGACGAACAGCAACACCAGCGTCGCGAACACGTCGAGCGCGCGCTTCCACTTCGCGTTCGCCGCGGTCCAGAGCAGGTCGACGGTGATGTGGCCGCCGCGGTAGCTGGTCGCGGCGATGCCCCAGAAGATCAGGGTGCCGAGCAGCATCTTGCCGATGTCGTAGCTGTCGGGGATCTGCCAGGAGAAGAACTTGCGCAGCACCACCGCGAGAAAGATGTTCAGCGCGACGATGCCGACGAAGGTCGCGGCGCACCACTCGATCGCATCGATGATGCGATCCATGGCGCTGCGCCGCCGCGCGGCCGGGGCTGTCATCTTGAGCGACGCGAAGGATCTCGCTCGTGCGATGCGCTGAAATCCTTCACTGCGTTCAGGATGACGGGGGTCCGCTGGCGGGTGGCGTCAGAAGCCGGCCTTGTATCGGGCGACCGTCGCGCGCAAGGACTCCATCACCGCCTTCGGATCGTTGCCGGCCTTGGCCGCGCCTTCGGCCCACGCGGCCTCGGTCGGTGCGACGGCCTTGCGCCAGGCGTCGAGCTGCTCGGCGCTGAGCTTGTACGACTCGTGGCCGGCCTGCCCGGCCAGCTTGGCGCGGCCGCCGTACTCGAAGTCGGCCCAGGGTGAAGCGACCTTCTCGGCCCACTCGGTGGTGCAGTGCTCGTCGATGACTTTCTTCTGCGCTGCCGACATCGACTCGTACTTGTCCTTGTTCATGGCCCACACGAAAGGCGTCGTGTAGAGCGGCACGTCCATGTGCTCGGTGACGACCTTGTCGATGCCGAACAGGCTGATCGAACCCCAGGGAAAGGTGATCGCGTCGGCGACGCCGCGCTCGATCGCGTCGCGCGCTTCCGGCGCCGAGGCCTGCACGTTGGTACCGCCGAGCAGCGTCACCATCTGGCCGATCGTGCTCGTGGCCGGGCGCACCTTCAGGCCCTTGACGTCGGTCGGCGAGAGCAGCTTCTTCTTGCTGTGAAAGGTGCCGGGATCGTGGATGAAGGCGAAGCAGTACTTCACGTCCTTCATCTCCTTGGCTGCATAGGCGCGGTACCAGGCGTCGATCGCCGCCGTACCGGACTTGGCGTTGGAGAAGATGAAGGGCAGGCCGGCGCCGGCCATCACCGGAAAACGGCCCGGCTGGTAGCCCGGGTTGATGTAGGCGAAGTCGGCAATGCCGTCCTTGGCCATGTCGTAATGGTCGAAGGCCTTGCCGAGCTGCTCGGACGGAAAGAGGGTGGCCGTGATCGTGCCGTTCGACGCCTTCTTCACGTCTTCGGCCCAGGCGATGAGGGCCGGGTTCAACGGATGCTGCGCCGGCACCCAGCTCGAGAGCTTGAGCGCGACCGCCTTGTCCTGGGCCATGGCGGGCAGGCCGGTGAACGTGCCGATCCCCGCGCACAGGGCGACGATGCTTCGCATCAGCGGCGACAGGGCGGTGGAGGGAAGGGAATGAACCATGGTCTCCTCGTCGTGTAGTTGAATGTTCGATTGCCTCGGTGAAGCCTATTTCGCAAGCGCGCCGGAAGCGATGCTGATCTTCCCTGCTTGCCCGTTCATGCCGCCTCCTCGTGCGCCGGGGTGCGAGGCCGCGGACGGCCCGGCCGGGCGCCGACCCAGCGGATCGGCTGCGCCTTGACAGGGCGCGGCGGGGCACCGTGGCGAACCAGCGCCTGATCCAAGGCGGTGCCGGCTTCGTCGGCAAGCGCGGCGCTGCGCGCGCCGCGGATCGCTTCGGCACGGGCGACGTCGTTGCTGAATGTCGCCGCTGTCGCCAGGTGATCGATGACGTGCAGCAGGTTGGCCTTGCCGCGCTCGTTCGTCGCGCCGTAGCCCTTGACGAGGCGACCGCAGGCGGCGATCTCGAAGCCGAGCGCCGGATCGCGGCGCGCACCGGCTTCGACCGCCGCGAGCCAGCGCTCGATCGTCGCCTGCTCCTCGGTGTAGCGGCTGCCGCGGCGGCGCAGGCCTTTCATCGCTGCGAGCACGCGCAAGAGCAGCAGGCCGAAGACAGTGTGCGTGCGGATCTTGAGCGGCAGGGCGAAGGCGTCCCGGCCGCGCGCCAGGCGACGGCGATCCCAGCGCATGAGCCGCTCGGCCCAGGCCTTGGGCAGCAGCGACGCGATCTCGGCGGCGCCCGGCTTGAAGTGGTCGACGATGGCGACGACGTCGGCCTCGCCCGCCTTCACCTCGCGGCGCACGCGGGCGATGCGCGAAGCGCGGCTCTTCAGGTCGGCGACGCGGACGATGTCGTCGAAGGCCATCCAGAGCGCGAGAAAGCGCGCCACCTCTCGCGTCGTCGCGTGCGAGCGACCAGCCGCGTCGCCGGCTTGCCGTTCGGCGCCGAGGACGCGGCCGAGCCGGTCGAGGTAGAGCTGGGCGTAGCCAGCGTCCTGGTAGTCCTCGAGCCGGTCGCAGCCGAGCACGAGGATGTCGTGCAGGTCGGCAGGAAATGCGGCGAGCGCGGCCACTTTGCGCTCGTCCGGCGCTGGTGCGATTGCCTCGGCCGCCGCTTCGGCGGCGGCGCGCACGGCCTGCCGGTCGCGGCGCAGTGAAGCGACGATCTCGAACGCCTTGGCGAAGCCGCGCAGGCTCGCCTCTGCGCCGCGCTCGGAGCGGCGGATCGTCTCCTCGTACATGCGCAGCTCGAAGGGAAGGATGCCGCTCGCCGCGATGGCGCCAAACAGCACGGCGCTGATCACGGTGCCAGCGTCGCGCGCCGCCGCGACCATGTCGAAGGCCTCGGCCTCGCGGCTCATCTGGCGGACCATACCGAGCAGCTCGCCCTCGGCCAGGCGGCCGTCGCCAAGCTGCATCTTCTCGGCGACGGTGAGGCTGCGGCTGGTCGAGGTGAGGACGTGCGTGCGCTCGGGTGTGGCCATGCCGATGCCGATCTGCCGCACCGTCTCGAGCAGCTCCGACGAAGCGAGCAGGTCGAGCGCGCCCGGCACCGGATTGAGGCTGAACACCGGACGCCTGCCGCCGAGTTCGCTGTCAGGCACGGGAAAGACCTCGACGTAGTAGGTGGTCGCTCCGGTGCGCTGCGCAACGCCGGGGATCGAGGTGCTTTGCACGCTGTGCCCGGCGCGCGTGGCCGTCTCGACCAGCCACTCGGCGAGCACGCCGCCGCCTTCGCCGCCGAGCGCAGTAACGAGGATCGTGGTCGGCGTAAATGGTGCACCCTCGGCGCTTCGCGCCGTCCCGCCGAGCGGGAGGAGCCCTCCTTCGGAGCGGCCGTGCGGAGGGCTCATGCCGGCTGCAGCGCCTTGCGAAACACCGCGCGCAGCGACTCCACCACGCGCTCGCTCCAGCGCGGGTTCTGTACCACCTCGCCGCGATAGAACGAGGGGCACAGCGTCGCCGCGTGTGCGTTCTCGCCGCACAGGCCGCATCCGACGCAGCCGTCGATGACGGTGGCGACCGGGTCGACCTTGAGCGGATCGGGGTTGTCCTTCAGCGTCAGCGTCGGGCAGCCCGAGAGGCGGATGCAGGCGTGGTCGCCGGTGCACACGTCCTCGTCGACGCCGTACTTCACGCGCACCACGCGCTTGCCGCGCTTCAGCAGTCCCGCCACCCAGGGCCGGATTCGGCGCTGCCGCTCGAGCTGGCATTCGCCCTCGGCGATGATGACCTTGAGGCCTGCGAACTCGCTGGTGAACGCTTCCTCCAGCGTCTTCTTCATCTCGGCGACGCGATAGGTGTGCACGGTGCGCATCCACTGCACGCCGAGACCCTTCAGCGTCGACTCGATCGTCGTGTTGCGATCGACCAGGCTTTGCTGGCGATCGGGTGCGCGCGCCTTCTCTTCGTCGTCGGGCGTCGAGATGATGTCCTGCGTGCCGGTCGCCGAGGTGTAGCCGTTCTTCATGATCAGCAGCACCGAGTCGTCGCCATTGAAGAGCGAGGACTGCACGCCGGTCAGCAGGCCGTTGTGCCAGAAGCCGCCGTCGCCCATGATCGAAAGGACGCGTCGCTTCATCATCGGTGCGACGCCGGCGCTCGAGGCCAGGCTCATGCCGTAGCCCAGGATCGAGTGGCCCGACGAGAACGGCTCGAACGTCGCCAGCGCGTGGCAGCCGATGTCGGCGGCGATGTGGACC
>JANXWR010000007.1 GCA_025351025.1 Burkholderiales bacterium
TCGAGGCTTCGGCCCGCAATTCGGTCGCGCACCTGCCGATCGAGGAGCTCCAGCAGCTCGCCGCCGTCTTCGGAATGGTCAAGAGCGACTACGTCGAGCCGGTCGACGAGAAAAAGCTCATCGGCGACGCCATTGGCGGCATGGTCGCCGGCCTCGATCCGCATTCGCAATACTTCGACAAGAAGACCTTCAAGGAATTTCGCGAGCAGACCACTGGCCGCTTCGTCGGCATCGGCATCGAGATGGGCATGGAAGACGGCCTGGTCAAGGTCGTCAGCCCGATCGAAGGCTCGCCCGCCTTCCGCGCCGGCCTGAAGAGCGGCGACCTGATCACCAAGATCGACGACACCCCGGTGCGCGGCCTCAGCGTCGACCAGGCGGTCAAGCGCATGCGCGGCGAGCCGAGCACGCGGGTCGTGCTCACCGTCTTCCGCAAGACCGAGAACCGCACCTTCCCGGTGACCATCATCCGCGAAGAGATCAAGCTCATCAGCGTGCGCGGCAAGGTCATCGAGCCCGGCTACGCCTGGGTCCGCGTCAACCAGTTCCAGGACCACACGGTCGAGGATTTCGCGAAGAAGGTCGACGAGCTCTACAAGCAGGAACCCAACCTGAAGGGCCTGGTGCTCGACCTGCGCAACGACCCGGGCGGCCTGCTCGAGGGCGCGGTCGCGATCTCGGCGGCCTTCCTGCCGAGCGACTCGGTCGTCGTCACCACCAACGGCCAGATCGCCGACTCCAAGGCCACCTTCAAGGCCTCGCCCGAGTACTACATGAGGCGCGGCAACACCGACCCGCTGAAGCGCCTGCCCGAGGCGGTGAAGAAGGTGCCGCTGATCGTCCTCGTCAACGAAGGGTCGGCCTCGGCCAGCGAGATCGTTGCCGGCGCGCTGCAGGACTACCACCGCGCCACCATCATGGGCGCGCAGACCTTCGGCAAGGGCTCGGTGCAGACAGTGCGCCAACTCTCCGCCGACACGGCGCTGAAGATCACGACCGCCCGCTACTACACGCCGAGCGGCGCCTCGATCCAGGCCAAGGGCATCGTCCCCGACGTCATGCTCGACGAAACCGCCGACGGCAACCTGTTCGCCGCCCTGCGCGTGCGCGAGGCCGATCTCGAGAAGCACCTGCAAAGCGGCCAGGGCGCCGAGCAGAAGGACGAGGCCCGCGAAAAGGCGCGCGACGAGGCGCGCAAGAAGCTCGAGGCCGAGAACGCCGCCACGGCCTTGCGCAACGGCGTGCCCAAGCCGGCGCCCGAATTCGGCAGCGCCGAGGACTTCCAGCTCGCCCAGGCGCTGAACCGCCTGAAGGGCAAGACCGTGCTCGTCAGCAAGACCGCCATCGAACGCAAGGCCGAAGCGCAAACGAACTGAGCGAGGCCCTCGTTTCCCCCTGCCAACGCCCGTGCGCCGCACGGGCGTTGGCGTTTCTGCCCGGCGCGTTCGCGGCGCCTTCGACATGACCGACGACGACCTGCTGCGCTACTCGCGCCATCTGCTGCTCGACGACATCGGCATCGAAGGCCAGGTGCGCCTGGGCGCCGCGCACGTGCTCGTCATCGGCGCCGGCGGGCTCGGCTCGCCGGTGGCCCTCTACCTCGGCTCGGCCGGCGTCGGCCGCATCACCATCGTCGACGGCGACCGTGTCGACCTGACCAACCTGCAGCGGCAGATCGCGCACGACCTGTCGCGCCTCGGCGAGCCGAAGGCGATGTCGGCGGCGCTCTCGATCGCCGAGATCAACCCGCGGGTCGAGGTCACCGCCCTGAACGAACGCGTCGAGGGCGAGCGCCTCGACGCGCTGGTTGCCGCGGCCGACGTCGTCGTCGACTGCAGCGACAACTTCGCGACCCGGCACGCCGTCAACGCCGCCTGCGTGCGCCACGCCAGGCCGCTCGTTGCCGGCGCGGCGATCGTCTTCGACGGCCAGGTCTCGGTCTACGACACGCGCGACTCTGGCTCGCCCTGCTACGCCTGCGCCTTTCCCGCCGACGCGGCGTTCGAGGACGTGGCCTGCTCGACGATGGGCGTGTTCGCGCCGCTGGTCGGCATCGTCGGCAGCGTGCAGGCGGCCGAGGCGCTGAAGCTGATCGCCGGCGTCGGCACGTCGCTGGCCGGCCGGCTGCAGATGCTCGACGCGCGCACGATGGAGTGGACCGAAGTGCGCGTGCTGCGCGATCCGGCCTGCCCGATCTGCGCCGGGCGGGCAATGAAGTCATCCTGAGCGTAGCGAAGGATCTCGCCGCCGGCCACGAGATTCTTCGCTACGCTCAGAATGACAAGGTCACCTGTTAGCCTAGCCTCATGGAAAAGCCCAGCGCGCTGCCGCCGCGCACCTTCCCGACCGCCCAGGAAGACGCCGAGCAGGAGACGATCAGCCCGAGCGCCCGATATGAAGGCCCTGAAAGCTCGTACCGCCTCGCCTTCACCGACACCGACTTCCTGCTTCGCGAAGAGCTGCGCCCGGTGCGCATGCAACTCGAGTTGTTGAAGCCCGAGCTGGTGCAGGACGAGCAGGGCGTCGAGGCGACCATCGTCATCTTCGGCAGCGCCCGCATCGTCGCGCCCGAGATCGCGCGCCAGCAGCTCGAGGCGGCGCAGAAGAGCGGCGACGCTGCGGCCCTGCGCGGCGCCGAGACGCGCGCCGCGATGTCGCGCTACTACGAGGAGGCGCGGCGCTTCGCGGCCATCGTCACGCGCCGCTCGGCGACGCTCGAGCGGCCGATCTACGTCGTCACCGGCGGCGGCCCGGGCATCATGGAAGCGGGCAACCGCGGCGCCTTCGAGGTCGGCGGCAAGAGCGTCGGCCTCAACATCGTGCTCTCGCGCGAGCAGGCGCCCAACCGCTACATCACGCCGGAGCTCTGCTTCCAGTTCCACTACTTCGCGCTGCGCAAGATGCACTTCCTGATGCGCGCGATCGCGCTGGTCTGCTTTCCCGGCGGCTTCGGCACGCTCGACGAGCTGTTCGAGGTGCTGACGCTGGTGCAGACCGGCAAGTCGCGGATGCGGCCGATCCTGCTCTTCGGCCGCGAGTTCTGGACGCGCCTGCTGAACTTCGAGCTGCTCGTCGAAACCGGCATGATCTCACCGGAGGACGTGCATCTGTTCCACTTCGTCGAGACCGCCGAGGAAGCCTGGGCGATGCTGGCCCAGGAGTACGGCTTCGACCTGCCCGAGACGACGACCGGCGACTTCGCCGTCGACGTCTGACTGATGATGCACCCACGCTCTCTTCGTTCGCTGCCCCCCGCGGGGGCGTGGCCGGGCTTGGTGCGGCCCGGCGCCCGGCCAGTACCATGAATCGACGCATCAGCCTGATCGGCGCACCCACCGACATCGGCGCCGGCGCCCGCGGCTCGAGCATGGGCCCCGAGGCGCTGCGCGTCGCCGACATCGGGCCGGTGCTCGAGAGCCATGGCCTCGAGGTGCTCGACCGCGGCAACCTGACCGGCCCGCCGAACCCGTGGAAGCCGCCCGAAGGCGGCTACCGTCATCTCGAAGCCGTCGCCGAGTGGAACCGCAAGGTCCACGACGCTGTGTTCGCCGAGCTGGCCGACGGCCGCATGCCTGTCCTGCTGGGCGGCGACCATTGCCTGGGCATCGGCTCGATCAGCGCGGTGGCGCGCCACTGTCGCGACACCAACAAGAAGCTGCGCGTCCTCTGGCTCGACGCCCATGCCGACTTCAACACCAGCGCTCTGACGCCGAGCGGCAACATCCACGGCATGCCGGTCGCGTGCCTGTGCGGCATCGGCCCGCAGGAGCTGGTCGAGATCGGCGGCAAGGTGCCGGCGATCAGCCCCAAGTGGATCCGCCAGATCGGCATCCGCAGCGTCGACGCCGGCGAGAAGCGCTTCGTGCACGAGGCCGGGCTCGAGGTCTTCGACATGCGCTACATCGACGAGATGGGCATGCGCCACACGATGGAGCTGGCGCTTGCGACGATCGACGCCAACACGCACCTGCACGTCAGCTTCGACGTCGACTTTCTCGACGCCGACATCGCCCCGGGTGTCGGCACCACCGTCAAGGGCGGGCCGACCTACCGCGAGGCGCAGCTCTGCATGGAGATGATCGCCGACACCGGTGCGCTGGCCTCGCTCGACGTGATGGAGCTCAACCCGGCGCTCGACGTGCGCAACCGCACGGCGGAGATCGCGGTCGATCTGATCGAGAGCCTGTTCGGCAAGAGCACCTTGATGCGGCGCTAGCCGCGCGGCTCAGGGCTTGCCCTCCGCGCAGCCGGCGCCGGCGAGCGGCGTCAGGCGATCGATCAGCGATCGCTGCGGCTTCGGCAATTTCCCCGACAGGTGGATCGACTTGTTAAGCTCGAACAGGCCCGGCCGCCTCGGCTCGGGCGTGAGCGCCAGCTCGATCGTCGCGTCGCGCAGGTCGATCGTGCCGGCGCCGGTGGTGCGCGTGTTGGCACTGGCGATGACCAGGCTGCGGATATGCAACTTGCCTTGGCCGACGTCGGCCGTCGCGGCCGCACAGGGCAGCGGCAGGGCCTCCGTGCCACTAAGCAGGCTGCGCATCACCTTGCCGCCTTCGAGACCCATCAAGGCGTCGAGCATGCTTGGGAGGGTGCCGTCGGAGAGCGACACGGTCACCGTACCGGCGGCGCTTGCACGCAAGGCCTCGACGTTGTCGCCGCTCGCCTTCAGCGCCACGCGGCTGCGCAGGGCGCCGGTGACGCGATGCTTCTCGTCCTGCTTCGCGAAGAAGCTTTCGACGCGCACGCCTTGCGTCTCGACCAGCGCTTCGCCGCGCGCCGGATGCTGGCGCAGGTCGAGCGCCAGCGTGCCGGTGGAATGGCCGCCGGCCCAGCCCGCGTCGAATGCCGAGACCGACAGCGCGCCATCGGCCAGGAGAGCCTTCGCCTTCAGGCTCTGCAAGACCGGCGCGGCGGCGACATGAATGCGGCGCGCGTCGAAGCGAACGTCGGCATCGAGGTCGCGCGCGGCGGCGAAAGCATCGTGGTCAGCGCCGTGCGCGGCGCTGGCGGCCGAGGTGGGAGCGACGACGGCGGTGACCTTGGCGTTCAGCGGTGTGCCACGGCCGGCCAGCCATAACAGGTCGGCAAGATCGGTCGAGTCGCTGTGCAGGTCGGCACTGACGGCGCGGCGCTCGCCGTTGCGCGACCAGCCCAGGTCGCCGGCGAGATCGGTGCCGCCGATGCGGGCCTGTGCGCCGCTCAACGCATAGCGCCCGGCGTCGGCGTGCAGACGGCCTTCGCCATGAAAGACCCGCGGCTCGACATAGCGACGGCCGACGAAGGGATGCAGCGCGGCCAGCGAGCTGCCGTCGACGGCGACCCCGGCATCGATCTGCGTGGCGCGAAAGATGTCGGCGGCACGACCGTCGAGAGTGAGCTTCGCGCCTTCGATCTCGGCGCCGCCCTGCACCGGAAACCAGCGGTCGGTCTCCATGAAGGTCAGCACCGCGCCGGTCGCGACGCTGCCCTTGAACGCAAGGCCACGGAAAGCACCGTCGAAGTCGACCCGGTTGACGAGCGGCTCCGCCGGCGCCGCATTGGCGGGCGCGGCCGCCAGGTCGCTCGCGCTCGTGTTCAATGCCAGATCGATGCCGGCGTTGACGAAGCTCAGGCTGGCGCGATGCGGCTCGAGGGCGAAGAACCAGTAGTGGCCGGGGCCGCGGTCTTCGGGGTCGCGCAAGCGCCAGTTGCGCAGCCCATCGGCCTGCAAGGCTAGATTGACCTCGCCGTCGCGAAGGACGAGGTGCGAGACGACCCATCGATTCTCGAAGCGTCGCCAGGCGAACTGAAACGCCGCTTCCTCGACCGCCGCGAACGGCCGGCGGGTATCGGCCCACGGCGCATTGGCGATGCGCACGCCGTGCATGACGACCACCGGCGAGAGTGACATCGAAAGTCCGACGCGCACCGAATCGAAGTGGACTTCGCGTCCGGAGGTCTTGCTCAGGGAGTCGCCGAGCAGGCGCGCCAGCCACCAGGGATGCGTGACCAGCGTGACCAGAAACACGAGCGCGGCGCCGAGCGCGATTCGGGCGAGCATGGGTCTGCGCCCGAAGCGGGACGGGGCGCCAACATGGGAATGCCGATTGCTGGCCTCCTCTTCAGAGCTGCCGGAATTTCCATCCATGAGCAAGTCTCCAGCAAACAGCCCTCCTGCGCCCGCCCGTGAGTGGGACGACGACGCCGAGCCCTGGCGCCACCCCCCGGTCGCGCCGCGCGACGAAAGCATCGCCGATTCGATCGGCAAGTCGATCTCCGACGTCGTGACCGGCCCGCTGGCCGACGGCAAGGGCAAGCCGAAGCCGATTCCACGCCCCTAGCCGGACCCTCCGACAGAATCCGGACACGCGCCGGCGCGAGGCCCAGCGGATGGAGGGAGCAGCATGGACGCAACGACACACGGCCGGCAGCCCGCCGCGATCGGCCAGCCGCCGGCCGTGGTCGCCGCCAAGTTCGACCGGCCGTGGCGCGCCGAGTCGCGGCAGAACCGATAAGGGCATCGGCAATGGGCCTGGCCAAGGACGTGACCGAGCCCGAGCCGTCGCGCGCCGAGATCGACGCGCTCGCCGGACCGACGGTGCTCGAGTTCGGCACCTCGTGGTGCGGCCACTGTCGCGCTGCCCAGCCCTTCATCGCCGCCGCGTTCGCGACGCACGACGGCGTTCGCCACATGCGGATCGAAGACGGCGGCGGCCGGCGCCTGGGTCGGACCTTCGGCGTCAAGCTATGGCCGACGCTGGTGTTCCTGGCCGACGGCCGCGAGCTCGCCCGCGTCGTGCGGCCGCGCGAGCTCGCGCCGATCGAGGCGGGATTCGCGAGCCTCGACGCGCCGTGACGCGCCGGCCCAGATGCGCGCGCGCGCTTCCATGCGCGCCGCGGCTATGCTCGGACATCACGAACCCGCCATAGCCCATGAAGATCGCGACCTTCAACGTCAACGGCATCCACAGCCGCCTGCCCCGCCTGCTCGAATGGCTGGGCGAAGCCCAGCCCGACATCGCCTGCCTGCAGGAGATCAAGACCTCGGACGACACTTTCCCGCGAGACGCGATCGAAGGCGCCGGCTACCAGGCGATCTGGCACGGGCAGAAGGGCTTCAACGGGGTGGCCGTGCTGACGCGCATCGGCAGCGAGCTCGTCGAACGCCGGCGCGGCCTGCCGGGCGACCCGGACGACACGCACAGCCGCTACCTCGAAGCGTCGGCACACGGCCTGGTCGTCGCCTCGATCTACCTGCCGAACGGCAACCCGCAACCCGGACCCAAGTTCGACTACAAGCTGGCCTGGTTCGAGCGCCTGCTCGAGCACGCCGCGAGCCTCTACGCGAGCGAGCAGCCGGTGCTGCTGATCGGCGACTACAACGTCGTCGCCACCGACGGCGTCGCCGACATCTACTCGCCGGCGTCGTGGAAGAACGACGCGCTGCTGCAACCGGAGGCGCGCGCCGCTTACCGGCGCATGCTCGGCCAAGGCTGGATCGACGCGATCCATCACCTCCATCCCGACAAGCCGATCTACACCTTCTGGGACTTCTTTCGCAACCGCTTCGGCCGCGACGCGGGCTTGCGCATCGACCATCTGCTGCTCAATGCGGCCGCGGCCAGGCGACTGGAGCAAGCGGGCGTCGACCGCGCCGTGCGCGCGCGCGAAAAGCCGAGCGACCACGCGCCTGCGTGGGTCGTTCTCGGCTGAACCGCGCGGACGAACGGAAAAGCCGAGCGACGCCGCGTTCGCGGCGTCGTGCTCGGCTGATGCGAGGCGGCTAAAGGCTACTGGCCGGTGCGCTCCGGCTGGCGTTCCGGAGCCTTGCCAAAACGGTCGTTCTGACGATCGCCGAAGTTGCGCATCTTCTGCGCCTGGCGATGCGTGAAGTCGCGCGTCTTCTCGGCGGCATGAGTCTTCTCGCGCGTCTTCTCGGCGACGTGGTGCGTCTTGTGGCGCAGCGTCGAATGCCGGTCGTTGTCGTAGCTGCGGTCGGCATCGCGATGCGGCTCGCCGTAGCGGGCCATCAGCTCTTCACGGTTGCGGTCGCGGCGCTCTTGGTCGCTCGGGCTGTACGACTGCGCCACGGCGGCGGTGCAGGCGGCCACGGCGGTGAGGGCGAAGACGATACGGGCAATGCTTTTCATGGCGATCTCCAGCGAAGATTTCGATGCCGGAGTCTGGCTGGCGGCATTGCCTGCGCCCATGGGCGGAGCGCTCGCGGTCGGCACCGACGCGAACGCGTCGCAGCGTCGGACGCGACCTACCCGGCCGCCTCGCCTCAGGCCTGCCAGACGCCATGCCCCGCTTCGCGCAGGCCGATCGCCAGCTCGACCTCCATCTCGCACGCGGCGGCGTAAGGCATCGGGTTGTAGACCTCGTAGAGCTGCGGCAAGAGGCGCAGGCCGAAGTCGCGCACGTAGCGGTTGGCCTGGAAATCGGCCTTGTGCCGGTCGAAGCGAAGATCCGGGTCGAGGCCGGTCATGCCGACGTAGACAAAGAGCTTGCCGACGTCGCAGCCGGGGTTCGCCTCGCGAAATCGCCGCTGGTTCCAGACCCGGTCGTCGAGCTCGACGACGTAGACGTGATAACGGCCGGCGGGGCGTCGCGGCGCTTTCGATCCAGCCGGAAGAGGCTTTCGCTTGCTCGTAGTCGGCATCCCGTCGCCACTTTCGCAGCCGGCATCGCCTGTGCGATGAAGACGTGACTGCTCGATGATCGTATCGTGAGGTGTTATCCGCCCGAATCAAGGAGACAGCATGACGACCTCGTACGACGCGATCGTGATCGGCGCCGGCCAGTCCGGACCGTTTCTCGCGGTACGGCTGGCGCAGGCCGGCATGAAGACGGCGCTGATCGAGCGCGAGCACCTCGGCGGCACCTGCGTCAACGACGGCTGCATCCCGACCAAGACATTGGTCGCCAGCGCCCGCACCGCGCACGTGGCGCGCCGCGCCGCCGACTACGGTGTCGTCGTCGGCGGGCCGATCAGCGTCGACATGAAGGCGGTGAAGGCGCGCAAGGACCGCGTCGTCAGCCAATCGGTCGAAGGCCTGACGAAATGGATCGCCGGCACTGCGAACCTGACGCTGGTCTGGGGCCATGCTCGCTTCACCGGCTCGAACACGGTCGAGGTGAACGGCGAGACGCTCGAAGCGCCGAAGATCTTCATCAACGTCGGCGGTCGCGCGGTCCTGCCCACGTGGCACGGCATCGACGACGTGTCCGTGCTGACCAACACCTCGATGATGGCCGTCGACAGGCTGCCCGAGCACCTGATCGTCGCCGGCGGCAGCTACATCGGCCTCGAGTTCGCGCAGATGTACCGGCGCTTCGGCTCGCGCGTCACCGTCGTCGAATACGGCGACCGGTTGATCGCCCGCGAAGACCGCGAGGTCTCGCGCGAGGTGCAGGCAATCCTCGAGCGCGAGGGCGTGAACTTCCACTTCTCGGTGCCGAGCGCGAAGCTGACGCCGGGCGATGGTGGCCAGGGGGTGCGCGTCGCGTTCGACGGCGCGGACCAAACCCACGAGCTCGTCGGCAGTCACCTGCTCGCCGCCGTCGGCCGGCGCCCGAACACCGACGACCTCGGGCTCGACAAGGCCGGCATCAAGACCGACGCGCGCGGCTTCATCGCCGTCGACGACGAGCTGCGCACCAGCGTGCCCGGCGTCTGGGCGATGGGCGACGTCAACGGCAAGGGTGCCTTCACGCACACCTCGTACAACGACTACCAGATCGTCGCCGCCAACCTGCTCGACGGCGGCCAGCGCCGCGTCAGCGATCGCATCACGGCGTACGCCCTCTTCATCGACCCGCCGCTCGGCCGGGTCGGCATGAGCGAGGCCGAGGTGCGGGCGCGCGGCAAGCCTGCGCTGGTCGGCGTCATGCCGATGACGCGGGTCGGCCGCGCCAGGGAGCGCGGCGAGACGCAGGGCTTCATGAAGGTGCTGGTCGATGCCGAGAGCGAGCGCATCCTCGGCGCGGCACTGCTCTGCATCGAGGGCGACGAGGTCGTGCACTCGCTGCTCGACGTGATGGCCGCCGATGCCTCGTACAAGGTGATCGAACGCGCGGTGCACATCCATCCGACGGTGAGCGAGCTGATACCGACGTTGCTGGGCACGCTCGCCCCGCTCTCGGTCACGGCCTGATGTCCCGGGGCGGCGCGCCGGGACGCCGATGCGGCAAGATGCGGCGATGACTCCGACCCGCGAAGACCTGGACGGCGTCGCCGCCCGCACCATCGCCCACTACAGCGAACGGGCCGAGGACTTCTGGCAAGGCACGCGCGACCACGACGTCGCGCAGAACATCGCCGCGCTGCTGCGCCATCTCGAAGGGCCGGGGCCGTTCGCCATCCTCGACCTCGGCTGCGGACCGGGCCGCGACCTCAAGACCTTTGCCGGGCTCGGCCACGAGTGCATCGGCCTGGAGGGCTCGGCACCCTTCGCGGCGATGGCGCGGACGCACAGCGGCTGCACGGTGTGGGAGCAGAACCTGCTCGCCATGGCCCTGCCGGCGGCGCGCTTCGACGGCGTGTTCGCCAACGCCGTGCTTTTTCACGTGCCGGGTGCCGAGCTGCCGCGCGTGCTGGGCGAGCTGCATGCGACGCTGAAGGCGGGCGGCGTGCTCTTCAGCTCCAACCCGCGGGGCGAGGGGCAAGAAGGCTGGAACGGCGGCCGCTACGGGATCTATCACGACCTGGCGGCCTGGCGCGGTTTTCTGCAGGCTGCCGGCTTCACCGAGCTCGAGCATTACTACCGTCCCGAAGGCCTGCCGCGCGAGCGGCAACCCTGGCTCGCCAGCGTCTGGCGCAGACGGTGAGCGGGCTATGCTTGGCGCATGACATCCGAAGACAGGAACCCCGGCGCGAAAGCATCGGTCGACGAGCAGCGGCTGGCGCTCGACGAGCGCCGCCTCGAGCTCGACCGCTCGTTCGCGCGCAAGTGGCTGCCGACGCTGGCCACCGTCATGGTCGGCCTGATCGCGACTGTCTTCGGCTACGTGCAGCAGCAGCTCGCCGCGGCGTCGACCGAGCGGGCGCGCATCGAGTCGAAGTCCAAGGACGAGCGCGAGTGGGGCTTCAAGGTCGTCGAGATGTACTTCAGCAAGCGCGAGCTGTTCGACCTGACCAGGAACGCCGAGCAGGCGACAGCCAACCTGCGCGTGCTCGCGGCGGTGGCGCCGACCGCCGTGAAGGGACTGCTCGACGCCGAGCAGGCGCGCATTCCCGCACCCACCGGTGGTGAAGACGACGCGCAGCGGCTGCGTAGCCTGTCGGCGGTCGCCGACATCCAGAACGCGCTCGCCATCGCCAACCCGGTGAGCAGCTCCGCCGTATCAGCGCTCAAGCCGGAAGACTTTCTCGCCTACGTGCAATACGCCGAAGGCTCGAAGGACATGGCGCTGAAGACGCAGGCGACGCTGCAGAAGCTGGGCTTTCGCGCACCGGGCGTCGAACAGGTGGCCAAGGTGCCATCGCGCCTGCAGGTGCGCTACTACCGAAGCGAGCAGCAGGCGTTCGCGTCCAAGCTCGCGGTCGACCTCGGCGCCGCCCTGAAGCTGACGGCGACGACCGACAGCGCGGTGCGCGTTCTCAGCACCAAGCAGCTGCCGACCGGCGTGGTCGAGGTGTGGCTGCCGCTGGCTGCACCGACGCCGTAGCGGCGCGCGGGTCGCGCCGGTCAGGGCGAGCTGATCCGCGTCACGTTGCCGCGCGTCAGCACGTAGAGCGCGCCGTCGCTGCCGACGAGCAGGTCGACCGGCGATCCCGAGAGGCTGGCGAAGGCATAGGCAGCGTTGCCGTTGGCGAGATCGATGCGGCCGACGAACTGGCTGATGTAGTCGGCGAAGTAGTACTGGTTGCGATAGCCGGCGGGAAACGCGCCGGCGGCCGGATAGAAGTCGCCGCCGGCGATCGCGAAGCCCTTGAAGAATCCGCCCGGTCCCGAGCCGAGCGGCACGGCATCGCTGTGTTTGTAGGTGAAGAGCGGACCGGTGACGCCGGCGACGACGTTGTCGGGCCCCTCCGACGCCGGCCAGCCGTAGTTGGCGCCGGCGGCGCCGAGGTCGATCTCTTCCCAGGTGTTCTGGCCGACGTCGTTGATGTGGATGCGGCCGGTGCCGGGCTGCACCGCGAAGGTGAAAGGGTTGCGCAGGCCGTAGGCCCAGATCGCACGCGCCAGGCCTGTCTGCGTCGCGACGAAGGGGTTGTCGCTCGGGATCGAGCCGTCGGCGTTGAAGCGCAGCAGCTTGCCGAAGGGCAGCGTCAGGTCCTGCGCCTGAGGCGGGTTCGCGTTCTCGCCGACGCCGACGTAGAGCTTGCCGTCGATGCCGAAGTGCATGCCGCCGCCGTTGTGGTTGGTGGCGCCCGAAAGGTTGGGCAGGTCGACCAGCGTCAGCTCGCTGCCGGCGGCCATGAGATCGCCATTCGCGGTGAGGCGGCTGATGCGGTTGTGCGAGCCACCGGCGGTGCGCGTCGAGTAGATGTAGACGAAGCCGTTGATGGCGAACCCCGGGTCGAGCGTGACGCCGATCAAGCCGCGCTCGCCGGCGGAATCGACCGCGAAGCTGGCGAAGGGCGTGGCCAGCAACGCGCCGTTCTTGATCACGCGCAGCGCTCCGCCCTGCTCGGCGACGAAGAGGCGACCGTCGGGCGCCTGGGCAAAGGCGGTGGCGTTGTTGAGGCCGGTGACCCAGCCCTCGTTGCGCGTGAAGCCGCTCGGCTGCGTGACGTTGCCGCCGAACTGCACCAGCGCCGTCGACCAGGCCGAGACGTTGCCGGCAACGTCGCTGGCGCGCACGCGCAGCAGGTGCTGGCCGGACGGATAGAGGCTGGTGTCGAGGCTGGCGCCGTAGGGCGCGGTCGTGTCGGCGCTGCCGATCGGCACGCCGTCGATCTGGAACTCGACGCTCGCCACGCCGACGTCGTCGCTCGCGGTGGCGCTGAGGGCGACGGTGCCGGTGAGGTCGGCGGCCAGGTTGGCCGGTGCCGTCAGCACCGCCGTCGGCACGGTGCTGTCGACCGGAGGCCGGGGCGGGGGCGAATAGCTGCCGCCACCGCATGCCGCAAGCGCCGCCGCGCAGGCCCATGGGGCGACCCGACGCAATGCAGTGAATCTGTTCATGATGGAGCAACCTTTGCGCAATGCCGACCGATCTTGACCGCGCCGTGTGAGGCTCTGTGACAAGAGGTAGCCATGGCAATCGGCACACCGCATCGCCACGCCCGCCGGCCTTCGTTCACAGTCGCTGCGCCGACAAACCCTGGACTGAAACCATGCGACCGTTTCGTCGCCACCAGCGCCGAAAGCGACGACCTGCGCGCCCGCCCGCCCGAGGCGCTGGCGGTCGAGATGGAAGGCGCGGCGCTGGCCCAGGTGTGCCACGACTTCGCGATCCCGTTCGCCGTCGTGCGCACCATCTCCGACCGCGCCGACGATGCGGCCCACGTCGACTTCATGCGCTTCGTCGACGACGTCGCCAGCCGCTATACGCCGGAGATCGTGCGCCGCTTCCTGTGCGATTTCGCCGATTGAGCCGCAGCCTCGTTGCGGGCTAATATCCTCGCCCCAACGACAACACGGAGACTGCTGCGATGACCTCGAACCTTCGTACCCTGGTCGCGAGCGCTGCGCTGCTCGCCGCCTCGTTCGGCGCGCACGCCGCCGGCTTTGCGCTGAGCAGCCCGACGATCAAGCCGGGCAGCATGCTGACCGACGCCCAGGTCTTCAACGGCTTCGGCTGCAGCGGCAAGAACGTCTCGCCAGCGCTCGCCTGGAGCGGCGCACCGGCCGGCACGAAGAGCTACGCGCTGACCGTCTACGATCCCGATGCGCCGACCGGGTCGGGCTGGTGGCACTGGGTCGTCTACAACATCCCGGCCGGGACGACGCAACTGGCCGAAGGGGCCGGCACCGCCGACGGCAAGGCCCTGCCTGCGGGAACCGGACAAGGCCGCACCGACTTCGGCGCGCCCGGCTTCGGCGGCGCCTGCCCGCCTGTCGGCAAGGCGCACCGCTACGTGTTCACCGTCTTCGCGCTGAAGACCGACAAGCTCGACATTCCCGCCGACGCGAGCGCGGCGCTGGTCGGCTTCATGGTCAACGGCAACAAGATCGGCGAAGCGAAGTTCACGGCGATGTACGGTCGCAAGAAGTAGCCGCCAACGCGCGTCGCCCCGGCCTGGCGCCAGGGCGACCGCGAACCTCTCTCGAGAGCGCGGGATCGCTCAGCTCGTCGGCGAATAGCCGCTCTTCGCAGCGTCGGTCCTGTCTGCGGCGTCGCCCGTGGCCGCCTTGCCGGCGCCGCCCTGGTCCTCCGGAATCTTCAGGCCGACGTAGGTACCGGCACTGATGCCGAGCAGGGTCAGCAGCGAGGCGTCGAATTCCGGCATGGTCAGTCGCGTCGCGACGTGGATCAGGAACATGAGGCCGAGGGCGATCGTCATGACCAGCATCTGGAAGCGCTGGATCGTGATGCCGTTCGCGTCGCTCAACAGATCGCGAAAGAACACGCCGCTCTCGCCCGGCCCGGCCGGGCGGTCGGCGGAGATGCCGACCGAGGCCATGGTCGTCGCGCTCGAGATGCCGAGCAGCGCCAGTGCCTGGCCGCTCAGCGTCGGCAACTCGCCGGTGACCAGCCAGAGGAACACGAAGGCGGCGAAGATGATCGCGAACCACCAGGCCAGTTGGGTCTTGGCGAGGCTGAAGGTTCGCGCCTCGAGCGACGCGTCCCTGGCGCCGGCGTCGCGCAGCAGGGCCGAGTGCTTTGCCAGGTAGATGAGCAGGCCCCAGACCAGCACGACCACGGCGACGGCCGTCGGCGACCACCACTCGAAGATGTAGAAGCTGAAGGTGCTGCCCGGCTTGGCGAGCTGAACGGTCTTGTCGTCCTTCAGCCAGCGGATGTCGTAGCCGAGCTTGCGCGGTTCCTTGGTGGTCTCGAGCGGGTTGCCCAGGATCACGTCCCAGACCGCGCGATCGATCTCGGTCGAGGTCTTGGCCGCGCCCTCGTGGTGCAGCGCGAAGGTGGCGGCAGGCTTGTCGCCGTCGCTGCAACCGACGGCGCGCAGCCCCGTGTCCATGTCCTTCACGAACAAGGCCAGCTTGGTGACGTCGCCGATCTCCGCACAGGTCGGGCCGGGCGCACGCGCAAAGGCATGGCTCTGGTTGATATGTGTCTCTGCCACGGTCAGCTTGTTCGCGTAGTAGTTGGAGGCGAACAGGACAGCGATGACGATCGCCACGTAGAGAAGAGAGGCGTAGGCGGCCCGGTGACCGTGCGAGAGTTCTTTCATCATGTGCGGCTCCTCGGCTGCGCTCAAGGGGTGACGAAGAGATCGCGCTTGGCCTTGCGGCGCTTCACGAGCCCTTCCATCTTCACGCCGCCCGCCATCACCCAGCGGCTGAACTGGTCGGCGGCGGCGGCGCGGTCGCCTTCGTTGAGCTCGCGCAGCAGCGTCGAGGCCCCGAGATTGCCGATGCCGAGGTTGAAGGCGAAGCTGACCAGCGCCGCGAACTCGTTGTCGCTCAGCTCGACCTTCACCATCGTCAGCACGTCTCGGCCCACGTCCATGAGGTCGGCGGCGAGCAAGGCCTCGGCCTGCGCCTTCGTGATGCCGCCCGGATAGAGCGCGAAGGCGGCGGCACGGTCGGCGGAGCCCTTGAGAAAGCGGCCGTTCTGCCGGATGGCGTGGCCCCAGCCGATGGTCCAGATCTGGATCGGGTCGAGGTAGGGATCGATGTTCACCGTCTTCGGATCGCCGTCGGGAATGCCCTCGAAGGACTTCACCAGGTCGATGCCCGCTTGACAGACGTCACGCTGCGCCATCACGCACCTCCTCTGCCTGCTTTTGTTGCCATCGAGTTTCAGCGAAAGACCCGCGGCCGGCACCTGTGAACCTTCACAGTGTGCCGCGATCGACAAAGCCCAGGACGGATTGCCGCGACAAAACCGGAAATGCGCTTTGCCCCGGCCGGCGCTATTCTCTCGGCCCGACTGCAGCGGAGCGACCCATGCGACAGGTACTCGTGATCCATGGCTGGAGCGACGACTCCGGCTCGTTCAAGCCGCTCGGCACCAAGCTGCGCTCGGCCGGCTTCGACGCCCTCGACGTCTGGCTCGCCAACTACGTCTCGATGGACGACGACGTCACCGTCACCGACGCCGCCAAGCGCATGGAGGAGGTGGTCGGTGCGCTCGTCGCCGCCGGAACGATCTCGGTGCCCTTCGACATGGTCGTGCACAGCACCGGCGGCCTGGTGGCGCGGAACTGGCTGGTGCTGTTCGACTGCGCGCAAGGCGCGCTGGCTCAAGCGGCTGGTCATGCTGGCGCCCGCCAACTACGGCTCGGCGCTGGCCGCCAAGGGCAAGTCCTTCATCGGCCGGGTCACCAAGGGCATCAGCAACGGCTTTTCGACCGGCACGCAAATGCTCAACGCGCTCGAGCTCGGCTCGCCGTTCCAGTGGGGACTCGCGCTTTCCGACGTGCTGAGCACCGAGGGTGTGGCCGAGACCGGCGCCAAGCCAGCCTATGGCGAGGATGCCTGCATGCCGTTCGTGCTGTCGGGCATTCGCGGCTACGACGGCATCCTGATGAAGATCGTCAACGAGGACGGCGCCGACGGCACGGTGCGTGCCGCCGCCGCCAACCTGAGCGCCTACGGTGCCACGCTCGACTTCTCGGTCGACGACGCCAACCCCACGTTCACCGCCTGGACGCCGCGCGACGCGCTGGCGCCCTATGCCTACCGCGCCTTGATCGACGAGAACCACTCGAGCATCGTGCGCACCGAGGGCGCCGAGACCTTCGCCCTGATCGTCGAAGCGCTGCAGTGCAAGGACGGCGCCGGCTATCGCGCCATCCAGCAAGAATGGGCGGCAGCCACCGATGCGCTGGAAGTGGCCGACGATTCGGCCCGGCATCGCTTCTTCATGCTCAACACTTTCGTCGTCGACGACCTGGGCAACCCGGTCGACGATCACTTCATCGAGTTCTTCGGCCCCGATCACGAGTCGAACAGCGCGCCGATGCTCTTCTTTCACGACAAGGTGATCCGCGACGTGCACCAGAACCTGGTGCAAAGGCCTGCCGCTGCTTCTACCTCGACCGCACGGCGCTGATGGGCGGCTTCTACGAGCGCATCGCCGGCAACGCGAAGAAGGAGCTGCTGCTCAGCATCACGGCGGCGCCGCCCGGGTCGAACACGCGCTACTTTCGGTCGACCGGAGCGGGCGCCGACGGGTCGTTCCGGCTGCATTTGTTCGACGACACCAATCCCGAGGAGCGCTGGCTCAAGCGCTACAGCACGCACTTCCTGAAGATCATCATCCCGCGGCGGCCGAACGCCAACGTGTTCCGCCTTACTCAGTTGCCGGCCTAGGTCTCGCGCCAGCGCGCCTGCAACTCGGCCCAGCCTTCGGCGCCGAGCCGCTCGAGGGTGGCGATGTTCGCCTCGAAGATCGCCTCGACGTCGGGGAAGGCGGCGACGGCCCGGTCGATGCTCTCCTCGCGCAACAGGTGCAGGGTCGGATACGGCGAGCGGTTGGTGGCGTTGGCCAGGTCGTCGGCGTCGCTGCCGGCAAAGCGGTACTGCGGATGAAAGCTCGCCACCTGGATTACGCCCTCGAGACCCAGGTCGGCGACGGCGGCTTCGGCCAGGTCGAGAAAGTCGTTGTAGTCGGCGAAGTCGACCAGCACCTGCGGGTGGATCAGCAGCGTCGTCTCGATGCGATCGGGCGGCGTCTCAGCCAGCAGGTTCAGCTCGTCGACCAGCACCGCCAGCAAGGCCTCGGCGTCGCCAACCTCGGTCGCGACGTAGCGCACCTGGCCCTTGACCTGCGGCGCCTTGGCGAACGGGCACAAATTCAGGCCGATGACGGCGCGGTCGACCCAGGCGCGGGTTTCGGCGATGGCGAGCTCGATCATGTCGGGCACCGGGATATCACAGCGGCGTCATCGGGCGGTGCGAAGATGCAGGGCTTCATTGTCGGAGACACACATGATCACATTGCCGCGCTCCCTGCGCAGCCTTCTCCCCGCCGGCGCCGCCACCCTGCTGCTCGCCGCCTGCGCAAGCACCTCGACCGACTCGTTGAAGACGCTCGACGGCAAACCGCCGCTCGTTGCCGCCCACCGCGGCGCTTCGAGCTACCTGCCCGAGGAGACGATCGAGGCCTACACCCGGGCGGTCGAGGTCGGCGCCGACTTCATCGAGCTCGACCTGATCTCGACCAAGGACGGCGTGCTGATCGCGCGCCACGACCCCAACC
>JANXWR010000023.1 GCA_025351025.1 Burkholderiales bacterium
CACCTGGGTGTAGCCGCGCGCCCCGACGATGCTGATCGCGTACTTGCGAAAGCCGCTTTCGACCTGAACCAGGCCGAGCAGCAGCGCCGGTTCCAGTCCGGCGCGGGTGCTCTCGTACCAGAGCGTCTCGAGAAACTCGACGCGGGTCACGAACTCGGCTTTCTGTCGATGCAGCTTGTCGCTCGTGGCGCCGAGCCAGCGCAGATGGGCCAGTCGCTGATCGATGGTCGCGAAGACGGGCTTGGGCGGCGCGCGCTCGGCGATCGCTGCCGAGAGCACCGATCGCACCGAGTCGGCGAGCGGCTCCTCGACCTGCGCGCCGGCGCGCGCGATGCGCGGCCAGGCGAGCGTGGCGACGCCGATCAGGGCCCCGGCGATGAAGCCGCGCCGCGGGCTCCCCGGCCGGGAGGGCCCGCCGTTCATGCGGCGAGCTTGGCCTTCACGAAGGAGAGCGCCTCGGCGAGCGGCAGCCCCGACGCCTCGGCGTCGCGCCGGCCCTGGTACTCGACCTCGCCGGCCTTCAGGCCGCGGTCGGAGAGAACGACGCGATGCGGCACGCCGATCAGCTCCCAGTCGGCGAACATCGCGCCGGGACGCTCGCCTCGGTCGTCGAGGATGGCGTCGATGCCGGCATCGAGCAACTGCGCGTGCAGCGCGTCGGCGGCTTCGCGAACGGCCGGCGATCGGTCGTAGCCGATCGGGCAGACGACCGCCGCGAACGGCGCGATCGCCGCCGGCCAGATCATGCCGCGCTCATCGTGGTTCTGTTCCACCGCCGCACCGGCGATGCGCGTGATGCCGATGCCGTAGCAGCCCATCTGCAGCAACTGCGGCTGGCCCTTTTCGTCGAGGAAGGTCGCCTTCATGCTGCGGCTGTAGTAGTCGCCGAGCAGGAAGACGTGGCCGACTTCGATGCCGCGCTGGATCGCAAGCCTACCCTTGCCATCGGGCGACAGGTCGCCTTCGACGACGTTGCGGATGTCGGCCACGAGTTCGGGCTCGGGCAGGTCGCGGCCCCAGTTGACGCCGGTGAAATGGTAGCCGGCCTCGTTCGCGCCGCAAACGAAGTCGCTCATCGCCGCGACGGTGCGGTCGGCGACGATCCTGATCTCGGCGTCGCCGCCCGGCGCGACGACGATCGGGCCGAGATAGCCGGGTTCGCTGCCGAAGGCGCTTTGGATTTCGGCCCCGGTGGCGAAGCGCCAGCCGTCGCGCAGGCCGGGCAGCTTGCCGGTCTTGACCTCGTTGAGCGAGTGGTCGCCGCGAACGAGCAGCAGCCAGATCGTGACCTTGCCCGCCGAGCCGTCCTCGCCCTTTTCCTCGGTCGCGAGAACCAGCGACTTCACGGTTTGCTCGAGCGACAGGCCGAGCAACTCGGCGACATCGTCGCAGGTGCTCTTGCCCGGCGTCGGCGTTTTCTGCAGCGCGAGGGCAGGCACGGCGCGCGGCGCCGCCGGGGCGACTGCCTCGGCCAGCTCGATGTTGGCCGCGTAGTCGGAATCGGGCGCGTAGACCAGCGCGTCCTCGCCGGTCGCGGCGATGACCTGGAACTCGTGCGAGCGAATGCCGCCGATGGTGCCGTTGTCGGCGGCGACAGCACGGTAGATGAGACCCATGCGCGTGAAGATGCGGCCGTAGGCCTCGTACATGCGGTCGTAGCTGAGGCGCGCTGCGTCGAGATCGCGATCGAAGGAATAAGCGTCCTTCATCGTGAACTCGCGGCCGCGCATGACGCCGAAGCGCGGCCTGCGCTCGTCGCGGAACTTGGTCTGGATGTGATAGAAATTTCGCGGCAGCGCCCGGTAGCTGCGCAGCTCCTGGCGGGCGATGTCGGTGATGACCTCTTCGCTGGTCGGCTGGATCACGAAGTCGCGATCGTGGCGATCCTTGACGCGCATGAGCTCGGGGCCGTACTTGGCGAAACGCCCGCTTTCCTGCCAGAGCTCGGCCGGTTGCACCACCGGCATGAGCAGCTCGATCGCGCCCGCCGCGTTCATCTCCTCGCGCACGATCGCCTCGACCTTGCGGATGACGCGCAGGCCCATCGGCATGTAGGTGTAGATGCCAGCCGAAAGGCGCTTGATGAAGCCGGCGCGAAGCATGAGCCGGTGGCTGGCGACCTCGGCATCGGCCGGGGCTTCCTTCAGCGTGGAAATGAAGAACTGGCTGGCTTTCATCGCGCGGAGATTCGTTGCGGCTGCTGGCGCGACTCACGCTTGCGCGGACTGCGCCGGTGGCCGGGGCGTCCGGGGGACGCGAGGTTTGACTCGTGTCATGCCGGTGCAATAATCGGTCAACGCAAGAATCGAGGTTGATTATGCTCGACCGTGATGGGTTCAGACCCAACGTCGGCATCGTCCTGCTCAACCACAAGAACCAGGTGTTCT
>JANXWR010000040.1 GCA_025351025.1 Burkholderiales bacterium
GCGACCACGCCGTGATGCTTGCCGTCGAAGCGGCTGTGCAGCGAATAGCGCACCAGGCCCTCGTCGGTCAGCCGGATCACGAGGCCATAGGAGCGCGGTGGCGCCCACGGCTTGACGACACCCATCATCTTCAACTGCGCACCCTGCATCGGCTCGAGAAAGGTGTTGCCCGAGTTCAGCGCCGGCGCGATCCAGTATTGCGGCTCGATCTCGGCCAGCATGCGCCGGCGGTAGGCGGGCTCGCGCAGCACGAACTCGACCAGTTGCGTGCGCAGCGTGAAGCAGGTGAGCCAGAAGCCGCCGCCCTGGGCCGGCGAAATCCTCGACGGATAGCCGGGCAGCGAGTCGGTGACCGCGCGGCCGCGCTTGTCGCCCGCGTAAGCCCGGACCCGATGCGCCCAACTTTCGCTCGCCCACACTTCGGCGCCGGCCGCGCAGGCGCCAAACGCATACGCGAGCCCGCTCGCGAGCACTCGGGCGGCGCCACTCGAGGGGATCAGCTCGAGCAGGCGGCCGCTGCGACCGAGGCTCATCAGATCGTGCCGCCAATGCGCGGCCGGATGCTCGAGCGAGCCGTCGGTGACGAGCAGGCGTCCATCGGCCGCGGCGCTGATCGCATTCACCGCGTTCAGCGGCACGCCGCCGACCGCGTCCCAGCGGCGGCCGTCATGCGCGCCGCCGACGATCCGCAGCTCGCGCCCGTCGAGTGCGACTGCGAGACCTCCCGCGGGCAGGCAGGCGAGCGCGGTGACCGGCTGGTCGAAGCGATGGATTTCGGTCAGGCCCGCACCTGCGCCGGAGCTCGGCGCGTCGTAGCGCAGCACCGTACAGCCATTGGCGACGAACAGTGAGTGCCCGTCGGTCGCCAGGTCTTCCGGCGCATCGAGCGCGGCGAAACCCTGCGCCTCTTCGAGGATGTTGTTCGACTTGAGCGCGCCGTCGAACACCGGCACCGTGATCGAGGCGTCGCCGCGGCCTAGCAACCGGTCTTTCCACTCCACCAGTGCGCTGATCATGCGGCCCTCCCCCAGCGCCGGTCGTACTGGACGAAATCGGGATCGGCTCCTTCGAGCTTGAGGCGCCCGACCCGGTTGTTCATGATGCCGCCGAGGTACAGGTGGCCGCGGTGCTCGCGCATCGAGGTGATCATCGGATGGTTCTCGCCGCCCATGTCCCACATCGTTTCGAGCACTTCGCCCTGCTCGCTGAACTTCAGCACGCAGCCGGTGTTGATGTTCGGGAAAAGCCACTCGTCGCGCGGCACGCGCTTGGCCATGCGGCTGCGAAAGCCCGGCATCCTCCATGCGAGATCGAGCGCCGGACAGCGCATGCCGACCAGCGACATCCAGTAGTGGCCGTCGGACGAGTTGTTGATGTTGTCCGGAAATCCCGGCAGGTTTTCGAGCACGATCTCGGTCGTGCCCTTCTTCGGGCCGTCGAACCAGTAGCGCTTGACGCTGCAGTTCCATGTCTCGGCGAATAGGAACGAGATGCCGTCGCTGGCGATGCAGACGCCGTTCGGAAACTTCAGGTCGCGGATGACGGTGTGGGTCTTGCCGGTGTTGGTGTCGAAACAGATGATGCGGCCGTTGCCACGGGCCTCCAGGCCGTCGGTCGCCCACTCGTGCATCTCGAAGCGCACTGTCGCTTCGGAGAAGAAGATGCGGCCGTCGTCGGTGATGTCGAGGTCGTCGGCAAGGCGCAGGCGACTGTCGTCGTTGATCGACGAATAGCTGCGGTTGGTCTCGTCTGTCGCCTTCTCCACCTTTCGATCCGGCGTGACCCGGTACAGGCCCATGCCGCCGATGCACACGTAGAGGTTGTCGTGGCGGTCGAAGGCCATGCCCAGGGGAGTGCCGCCGATGTGCGCGAAGACCTCCATGCGCTCGTAGTCCGGGGCGAAGAAACGGATGATGTCGCCGTGGCGAGAGCCGGCGTACAGGTTGTCGTTGCGATCGAGGATCACGTCCTCCGGGCCTTCGATGCGGCCGAGGCCGATCGGCGTGGCCGGCCGCAACCGGTCGTTCAGCGCCCACGCCGTGCCGCAATCGGCTGCGGTCGACGGCAGCGGCGGCATGCCGTGGTAGGTCGGGCTCACGTACACCTTGCTGACGATGCGGTGCCGATTCTTCAACCAGCGGATGTCGATCACCGCGGCCAGCAGCAGGATGGCGGCGAGCACCATGCGGTTGTAGCCACCTTGCAGCGACATCGTGGTCAGCCCGTTGATGATCAGCAACACGATCAGCGTGCCGACCAACGCCTTCACCACCGAGCCCTTGCCGCCGCCGAGGCTGATGCCGCCCAGCACGGTCGCGGTCAGAACCGTGACCTCGAGGCCGACACCAGTGCTGGCGCCCGCCGAGGCGAGACGCGAGGCG
>JANXWR010000042.1 GCA_025351025.1 Burkholderiales bacterium
ATGGTCTGGCCCGATTCCTCATCGGTCTTGACGCGGAACGACGGGTCTTCCTGGGCCAGGCGGCCGAGTGCGATGCCCATCTTTTCCTGGTCGGCCTTGGTCTTCGGCTCAACGGCCTGCGAGATCACCGGCTCGGGGAAGACCATCTTCTCGAGCGTGATGATCGCGCTCGGATCGCACAGGGTTTCGCCCGTCGTCACGTCACGCAGGCCGACGCAGGCGGCGATGTCGCCGGCCAGGATTTCCTTGATCTCTTCGCGCTGGTTGGCATGCATCTGCAGGATCCGACCGATGCGCTCCTTCTTGCCGCGGATCGGGTTGTAGACAGAATCGCCCGACCTCAGGATGCCCGAATAGACGCGCACGAAGGTCAGCTGGCCGACGTAGGGGTCGGTCATCAGCTTGAATGCCAGGGCCGAGAACTTCTCGTCGTCGGCGCGGCGGCGCGAGGTCGGCTTGTCGTCGTCGTCGGTGCCCGGCACCGGCGGAATGTCGACTGGCGAAGGCATGAAGTCGAGCACCGCGTCGAGCATGCGCTGCACGCCTTTGTTCTTGAAGGCGCTGCCACAGAGCATGGGATGGATCTCGCCAGCGATCGTGCGCTGGCGGATACCGGCAGTAATCTCGTCCTCGCTCAGCTGGCCCGATTCGAGGTATTTGTTCATCAGCTCTTCGTTGGCTTCGGCCGCAGCCTCGACCATCTTCTCGCGCCACTCTTCGGACTCGGCGCGCAGCTCGGCGGGAATCTCGTCGTAGCTGAACTTCATGCCTTGAGACGCTTCGTCCCAGTAGATCGCCTTCATCTTGACAAGGTCGACCACGCCCTTGAAGTTGTCTTCCGCGCCGATCGGCAGGGTGATCACGACCGGATTGGCCTTCAGACGGTCGATCATCATCTGCCGCACGCGCAGGAAGTCGGCGCCGACGCGGTCCATCTTGTTGACGAACGCGAGCCGCGGCACCTTGTACTTGTTGGCCTGGCGCCAGACGGTTTCCGACTGCGGCTGCACGCCGCCCACCGAGTCGTAGACCATGACCGCGCCGTCGAGCACGCGCATGCTGCGCTCGACCTCGATCGTGAAGTCGACGTGGCCCGGCGTGTCGATGATGTTGATGCGATGCTCCGGATGCGAAAAGTCCATCCCCTTCCAGAAGCAGGTCGTGGCCGCCGAGGTGATGGTGATGCCGCGCTCCTGCTCCTGCTCCATCCAGTCCATCGTCGCGGCGCCGTCATGCACTTCACCGATCTTGTGATTGACACCGGTGTAGAACAGGATGCGCTCGGTCGTCGTCGTCTTGCCGGCGTCGATGTGGGCCGAGATACCGATGTTCCGGTAGCGCTCGATGGGGGTCTTGCGGGACATGGAAAACTCCAAATGCGTCGCGCCCGTGTCGAGCCGCCGCGCGGTGCGCGGCTCGAAGACGAGCGGTCTGGAAAGGTCTTGCGCCTAGATGAGGCTCAGAAGCGGAAATGCGAGAAGGCCTTGTTGGCTTCGGCCATGCGGTGCACTTCGTCGCGCTTCTTCATCGCGCCGCCGCGGCCTTCGACGGCCTCGAGCAGCTCGTTCGCCAAGCGCTGCGCCATCGACTTCTCGCCGCGCTTACGAGCGGACTCCTTGAGCCAGCGCATGGCCAGCGCGACGCGGCGCACCGGACGAACTTCGACCGGCACCTGGTAGTTGGCGCCGCCGACGCGGCGCGACTTCACTTCGACCATCGGCTTGATGTTGTTCAAGGCGACGATGAAGATCTCGAGCGGGTCCTTCCCGGACTTCTTCTCGACCTGCTCGAGCGCACCGTAGATGATGCGTTCGGCGACGGCCTTCTTGCCCGACTCCATGATCACGTTCATGAACTTGGAGAGATCGACCGAACCGAACTTCGGATCGGGGAGGATGTCCCGCTTGGGGACTTCGCGACGACGCGGCATTGCACTTCCTTTGATTTCAGTTGGCGCTCACCGATCGGAAAGCGCCTCGGGCCGCCATCAGGACGGCCCACTTACTAAGGCAGCGCTTGCGCGCCGCCACGATGGCCTTCAGGCCTTTTTCGGGCGCTTCGCGCCGTACTTGGAACGGGATTGCTTGCGGTCTTTCACGCCTTGCAGGTCGAGCGAGCCGCGCACGATGTGATAGCGCACGCCCGGCAGATCCTTGACGCGGCCGCCGCGCACGAGCACGACGCTGTGCTCCTGCAGATTGTGGCCTTCGCCACCGATGTACGAAATGATCTCGAAGCCGTTGGTGAGGCGCACCTTGGCAACCTTGCGCAGCGCCGAGTTCGGCTTCTTCGGCGTGGTCGTGTAGACGCGGGTGCAGACGCCGCGCCGTTGCGGGCCGCCCTGCAACGCCGGCGACTTCGACTTGACGGTCTCGGTCTCGCGGCCATGGCGGACGAGCTGGTTGATCGTGGGCATTGAGAAACTCGTTTCGTTGTGACCCTGGCCTGCGGCGAAATCGCCCGGCGGCCGGATGCAAATGGCGCGCCGCGGGCCCTTGGAGGCCAACGGCAGAAAAGCCAAAGATTGTAATCTGGCCTGCCCGGTCCCGCAAGGCAATGGGTGGTGCGGCGGATTCCGTCCCCTCCCGGGCCGGGCGCGGCGAGACCGGACGCTCTAGCAGGCTGTTGAAATTGGGTTCATTCGAGCAGTCATGATTGCACGCATCTATCGCGCTTCGCTGCTGCGTCTCGAATCTGGAGGCTCGTGCCTCGTGCGTCGCTCGTCCCCACACGTCGCCTCATTGGCGTCCTCTATGGCTGGTGACGTGCTCGGCCGAACTTCAACAGCCTGCTAGGGCCGTGCCTCGTAGATCAGGTTGAACGGCGTCTGCTGGGCGCGCCGGAACCGGGTGAAGCCGCCTTGCCGGCAGACCTCGCGGATCTTCGCCTCGCCGGCCTGGGCGCCCAAGCAGAGGCCCACTTCCTGCGACCGCGAGGCCGGCGTGCAGATGAAGGTCGAGGCCGAATAGAAGATCCGGCCGACCGGATTCAGGTTGTCCTCCAGACGGTCGTTGGCGAACGGCTCGACGATCAGCCAGGTGCCGTCCGGCGCCAGGCTTTGCTGGACGTGGCTCGCCGCGCCGACCGGATCGCCCATGTCGTGCAGGCAGTCGAACACCGCGACCAGGTCGTAGCCGGAGCCGGCAAAGGTCTTGGCGGTCGCCACCTCGAAGCTCACCCGCGACCCGAGGCCGGCCTTGCGCGCCGCCTCGCGGGCGTGCGCGATGGACGGCTCGTGATAGTCGAAGCCGACGAAGTGCGACTGCGGGTAGGCGGCGGCCATGATCAGCGTCGAGGCGCCGTGGCCGCAGCCGACATCGGCGACCTTGGCACCGGCGCGCAGCCGGTCTTCGACGCCGTCGAGCGCCGGCAACCACTGGCTCACCAGGTTGGCGACGTAGCCGGGCCGGAAGAACCGTTCGGTTCCTTGGAACAGCGCGGCATCGTGCTCGTGCCAGCCCAGGCCGAGGCCCGTCTGCATCGCCTTCGCGATCTTCGAAATAGCCTTGAACTGCGCCGCCACCACCTGAAACGCTCCGGGAATGAAGGCCGGGCTGCCCTCTTCGGCCAGGGCGAAGGCCTGCTCCTCGCTCATGCTGAAGCGCTCGGTCGACGGGTCGTACTGCACATAGCCGCTCGCGGCCTGTGCAGACAACCACTCGCGCAGGTAGCGGGCGTCGGTCTCGGTCGCCCGGGCCAGCGCCTCGACGCTGCTCGGACCTTTGGCGAGCGCCTTGTAGAGCCCGAGTTGATCGCCGACGACGATCGTCGCGGCGTGCAACGCGGCTCCAAGGTCGTGTACGAAACCACCCATGAACGCATTGAGCTTTGCCTCGTCGACTGCCATATCGCTACTCCCGTGCGTCGGCCCCGACGGCCCGATGCCGCCGAATCCTGCGCAATCATTGGCGCCGTGCTCGATCCGGAGCAATACGCAGCAGTGCGTACCCGTCAAATCGCTTTCGGGGGTAGCCGGACTTGCCATCAGGCGCGACGCGGCCGGATGATCGAGGCTGTTCAGACCTGATTCGGCCGACCAATGCAGTGTGTCCGTTGTGACGCCGAGAACTCACCGGGGGCCCGGTTCTGTGGCGCGTGCGGCGCGAGCATCGAGCAGATCTGCCCGCGCTGCGGTGCTGCACTTCAGGCCGGGCTGCGCTTCTGCACCGGCTGCGGCCACGACCTTGCGTCCGGCGCGAAGCCCGCCCCCGAGGAGGGCGAGCGTCGCCATGCCACCGTGGTGTTCTCCGACCTGTCGGGCTACACCGCCCTGAACGAGGCGCTGGACCCCGAGGAGGTGGAAGCCATCATGGGTCGGATCAAAGCCGAGGCCACGACCGTGATCACGCGCCACGGCGGCATCGTCAACCAGTTCGTCGGCGACGAGATCATGGCGATCTTCGGCGTGCCGCTCGCGCGCCGCGATGACCCACGACGGGCCGTCGCGGCCGGGCTCGAATTGCACGGCGTCGTCGAGGCTCTGGTTGCCGGTCTCGGCCGGGCGCTGGCCATGCACACCGGCATCAACACCGGTCTCGTCGTCGCGCGCCGTAGCGACGCGCGGGCCGGCGACTACGCGTTGACCGGTGACGCCGTGAACACCGCGGCGCGCCTGCGCAGTCTGGCCGCGCCGGGCGAAATCGTCGTCAGTGCCGACACCTGGCAACAGGTGGCCGATTTCTTCGAAGGCGAGGCCGGCGATCCGGTCGAGGTCAAAGGCAAGGAACGCCCGCTCGTGCCCTATCGCATCCGTGCCGAGCGGGCGGTGCCGATATCGTCTGGTGGCTCCCTGGTCGGCCGCGAGGAAGAGTTGCGCGAGTTCAGCGCCCTCGCGCATGCTTGCGCCGAGCGCCAGCGCAGCCGGGTGATCGTGGTGCGTGGCGACCCCGGCGTCGGCAAGTCGCGACTCGTCGCCGAATTCGTTCGCGCCGCCGAAGCGTTGGGCTTTGCAAGCCACACGGCATCCGTGCTCGACTTCGGCGCCGAGACCGGACGCGACGCCGTGCGCAGCCTCGCCAGAAGTCTGCTCGGCGTGGCTGGCAACGCCGGGGAAGTCGAGCGCAGCGCCGCCGTCGAGCGAGCAGGTGCCAGAGAACAGACGTCACCCGATGGTCAACTGTTCCGCTATGACCTCGTCGACATGGCGCCGCCGCCGGCGCTCCGGGCGCTCGCCGCCGCGATGAGCACGGCCGCTCGTGAAAAGGGCTCGTTACAGGCGCTTTGCAATCTGGTGCGTACGGCGAGTGCTGCGTCGCCGCTGCTTCTTGTCGTCGAAGACATCCACTGGGCGGATGCCTGGACGCTGGAGCGACTTGCGGCACTGGCCGTCCTTGCCACGCGGCACCCGCTCTTGCTGGTGATGACGACACGCTTCGCCGGGGATCCGACGGCCGCGGCCTGGCGCACGGCGCTGCACGGCGCGCCGCTGATCGGCATCGATCTCGGCCCGCTAGGCGCGGAAGATTCGATGCGCCTCGCCCTGGCCGCCTCGGCCATGTCGCCGGCGCTCGTTGCGAGCTGCGTCGAGCGGGCCGAGGGCAATCCGCTCTTTCTCCTGCAGCTGCTGCTCAATGCCGACGAGGCGGCTCGGACCAACCTGCCCGGCTCGATCCAGGCCCTGGTGCACGCGCGCATGGACCGACTCGCCAGCGCCGACAAGATTGCCCTGCAGGCCGCCGGCGTTCTCGGCCAGCGCTTCGCCCAGGACACCTTGCGCCACCTGGTCGAGAACCCCGCTTACGACTGCCGCCTGCTGGTCGAGCAGTTCCTGGTCCGTGCCGACGGCTCCGAATTCCTGTTCTGCCACGCCCTGATTCGCGATGGCGCCTATGCCTCGTTGCTGCACTCGCGACGGCGCCGGCTCCATGCCCGTGCCGCCGAGTGGTTCGAGACCAGCGATCCGGTGCTCGCCGCCGAGCACTTCGACCGCGCCGAGCACCCGCGCGCCGCCCTCGCCTACCTCGCCGCGAGCGAATCCGCATCGTCGCAATTCCGCTACCAGACGGCACTGGCATTGGCCGAGCGCGGGCTCGCGCTGGCCGCCGAACGCGCGGCCCGGTTCGCGCTCCTGATGGCGCAGGCACGGCTGCTCGTCGAGCTCGGCCGGGCCGTCGATGCGATAGCGACCGCCCGCGCAGCACTCGACGCGTCGTCCGGGCCTGTCGAGCGGGTCCGGGCGCTGATCGCGATGACCGCCGGCATGCGTCTCAACGACCGCATCGACGAGGGCCTGGCCGCACTGGCCGAGGCCGAGCCGATGGCCGTCGCCGCGGGTTTGCAGCTCGAGCTCTCGCGCCTGCACCACATGCGCGGCAACCTGCTTTTTCCACTGGGCCGCCATGCCGAGTGCCTGAGCGAGCACGAGCTGGCGCGCCAGCACGCCCGACAGATCGGTTCGCAGGAGGGCGAGGCGGCGGCGCTGGGCGGGCTCGGCGACGGTTTCTATCTGCAGGGCCGCATGCATTCGGCGCATCGGCAGTTCCTCGAGTGCGTGGCCATGGCTCGTCAACACGGATTCGGCCGGCTCGAGGTCGCCAACCTGTCGATGGTGGGATGGGCGGGCATGCACCTGTCGGAGATCGGCAGCGTCGTTGCCGTCGGTCATGAAGCCATCTCACTGGCGCAGAGGGCATCGCAGCCCCGGGCCGAGCTGATGGCGCGCATCCTCGTGGCGTGGGCCGATGGACTGATCCGCGACCGTCGCGACGAATGCGAGGAGCAGGCCGAGGCCGGGCTGCGACTCGCCCGATCGCTGAGTGCCAAGCGCTTCGAGGGACAGTTGCTCGGCGTCAGCGCCGTGATCGCGCTGCGGCGCGGCGATCGGCCGCGGGCGCTCGAGCTGGCGGACATGGGTCTGGCGGTCTGCCGCGAGCACGGCATGGGACACATCGGCCCGTGGGTCCATGGTGTCCGGGCGCTGGTCGAGACCGACCCGCAGGCGCGCGTGCAATTCCTGCAGGAAGGCGAAAGACTGCTGGCGCTCGGATGCGTCAGCCACAACCACCTCCAGTTGCGCGAGCTGGCGATCGACGCTCTGCTCGAAATCGGCGATTGGGACGGCGCCGAAGAGAACTGCGAAAGGATCCGCGACTACACCGCGGCCGAGCCGCTGCCGAGAAGCGCCTTCATCGCCGCGCGCGGCGAGGCCCTCGCCCGCTTCGGGCGCGGCGAACGCGGACCTGAAGGACGCGCTGCGCTCGCCGCGTTGCACGAGGTCGCGACCCGCGCGGAATGGATCTCCACCTTGCCGGCGATCGAAGCGGCATTGGAGGGCCGCGCAAGCCCCGGGCCATACGTCGCGGCCTGACGCCGCCCGGCGCCCGGCCGCCGAAGCGCGGACAAAAAAGGGGCGGCCGAGGCCGCCCCTTTCGCATTGAAGCGACCTGACTATTCGGTGACGTCGCTCGCCGCCGCGGCAGCCGCAGTGGCCGCATCGACCTGCGCCATCTGCACCGACGCCAGCTCCTCGGCCTCCTGGACGGCGATGGCGCGGCGCTCGGCGTCGTCCATCGCTTCCTTGGCCTTGCGAGCCTCGTGGAAGGCCATCCCGGTACCGGCAGGAATCAGTCGGCCGACGATGACGTTTTCCTTCAACCCGCGCAGCTCGTCGCGCTTGCCCATGATCGCCGCCTCGGTAAGGACCCGAGTCGTTTCCTGGAACGAAGCCGCACTGATGAAGCTGTCGGTCGAGAGCGACGCCTTGGTGATGCCGAGCAACACGTCGGCCCAGGTGGCCGGCATCTTGCCTTCGGCGACCGCCTTGTCGTTGCGTTCCAGCAGCTCCGAACGCTCCACCTGCTCGTTGAGGATGTAGGTGGTGTCGCCCGGGTTCGTGATCTGCACCCGGCGCAGCATCTGGCGAACGATCACCTCGATGTGCTTGTCGTTGATCTTCACGCCCTGGAGTCGATAGACGTCCTGCACCTCATCGACGATGTAGCGCGCCAGATCCTCGACGCCGAGCAGGCGAAGGATGTCCTGGGGATCGGGAGGGCCGTCAACGACCGACTCGCCCTTGTTCACGACCTGGCCCTCGTGCACGACGATGTTCTTCTCTTTCGGAACAAGCTCCTCGTGATTCTTCGAAGGGTCCGTCGGGTCGGTGATCTGCAGGCGCACCTTGCCCTTGGTCTCCTTGCCGAACGACACCGTGCCGGTCATCTCGGCCAGCGTGCCCTTGTCCTTCGGAGTGCGGGCTTCGAAGAGCTCGGCCACGCGCGGCAGGCCGCCCGTGATGTCGCGCGTCTTCTGGCCTTCGACCGGGATGCGTGCCAGCACCTCGCCCGGCTTCAGGTCCTGGCCGTCGCGGATCTGGATCAGCGAGCCGACCTGGAAGCCGATCGTCACCGAGTGATCGGTGCCGGGGATCTTCACTTCGTTGCCGGCGTCGTCGAGCAGCTTGACCTGCGGCCGAACCACCTTGGCCGCGCCGCGCCGCTTCGGATCGATGACGACCAGGGTCGACAGACCCGTGACCTCGTCGAGCTGCTTGGCGACCGTGACGCCTTCTTCGACGTTCTCGAACCTCGCCTTGCCGGCGAACTCGGTGATGATCGGTCGCGTCAGCGGATCCCAGTTGGCGAGGATCGTGCCGGCCTTGATCTGCTGGTCGCTCTTGATGCCGAGCAGCGCGCCGTACGGCACCTTGTGGCGCTCGCGCTCGCGACCGTGCGTGTCGGTGATGATGATCTCGCCGGAGCGGGAAATCACGACCAGCTCGCCCTTGCCGTTGGTCACGTAGCGCATGGTCGGGTTGAAGCCCACCGTGCCGTCCGACTTGGCGTCGACGCTCGAAGCCACCGCCGCCCGCGACGCCGCACCACCGATGTGGAAGGTGCGCATTGTCAGCTGCGTGCCCGGCTCGCCGATCGATTGCGCCGCGATGACGCCGATCGCTTCGCCCATGTTGACCAGGCCACCGCGGCCCAGGTCGCGGCCATAGCACTTGGCGCAGATGCCGAAGCGCGTGCTGCAGGTCAGGGCCGTGCGAACCTTCACCTCGTCGACCGCTGCGGCCTCGAAGGTGTCGAGCACGTCCTCGTCGAGCATCTCGCCGGCCTTGAGCAGCACTTCCTGCGTCTCGGGATGCAGGATGTCGATCGCCGCGACGCGGCCGAGGACTCGGTCGCGCAGGCTCTCGATCACCTCGCCGCCTTCGACCAGGGCGCGCGTGTTCATACCGTTCATGGTCGCGCAGTCGTCCTCGATGACGACCAGATCCTGCGTCACGTCGACAAGTCGGCGCGTCAGGTAGCCCGAGTTCGCCGTCTTCAGCGCCGTGTCCGCCAGGCCCTTGCGGGCGCCGTGGGTGGAGATGAAGTACTGCAGGACGTTCAGGCCTTCTCGGAAGTTGGCCGTGATCGGCGTCTCGATGATCGAACCGTCAGGCTTGGCCATCAGGCCGCGCATGCCGGCCAGCTGGCGGATCTGCGCGGCGGAGCCGCGCGCGCCCGAGTCGGCCATCATGTAGATGGAGTTGAACGACTCCTGGTCGACCTGCTTGCCGTGGCGGTCGGTCGTCTTCTGCTTCGAGAGCTGGCTCATCATGACCTTGCCGACTTCGTCGCCGGTCTTGCCCCAGATGTCGACCACCTTGTTGTAGCGCTCGCCGGATGTGACGAGGCCCGAGACGTACTGCTGCTCGATCTCCTTCACTTCCTTCTCGGCGTGCTCGATCAGGCCGTGCTTTTCCTTCGGCACGAGCATGTCGTCGATGCAGATCGAGATGCCGGCGCGCGTCGCCAGCCGGAAACCGGCCTGCAGCAGCTTGTCGGCGAAGACGACCGTTTCCTTCAGGCCGCACTTGCGGAACGAGGTGTTGATGAGGCGAGAGATTTCCTTCTTCTTGAGCGCTTTGTTCAGGTTCGAGAACGGCAGGCCCTTGGGCAGGATTTCCGAGAGCAGGGCGCGGCCGACGGTCGTGTCGACCAGCTTGGTCACCGCCGTGAACTCGCCCGTGTCCTTGTCCTTCTCGTACTCGGTCAGGCGCACCGTGACCTTGGCGGTCACTTCGACCTGCTCGTTGTCGAGCGCGCGCTGCACTTCGGCGACGTCGGCGAAGATGATCCCTTCGCCCTTGGCGTTGATGCGCTCGCGGGTCGCGTAGTACAGACCCAGCACCACGTCCTGGCTCGGCACGATCGAGGGTTCGCCGTTGGCCGGGAACAGCACGTTGTTGGAGGCCAGCATCAGCGTGCGGGCTTCCATCTGCGCTTCGATCGAGAGCGGAATGTGCACGGCCATCTGGTCGCCGTCGAAGTCGGCGTTGAACGCCGCGCAGACGAGCGGATGCAGCTGGATCGCCTTGCCTTCGATCAGCACCGGCTCGAAGGCCTGGATGCCCAGGCGGTGCAGCGTCGGCGCGCGGTTCAGCAGGACCGGGTGCTCCTTGATGACCTCTTCGAGGATGTCCCAGACCACCGGCGTGCCGGACTCGACTTCCTTCTTCGCCGCCTTGATCGTCGTCGCGATGCCCATGGCTTCGAGGCGCGAGAAGATGAAGGGCTTGAAGAGCTCGAGCGCCATCAGCTTCGGCAGGCCGCACTGATGGAGCTTGAGCGTCGGGCCGACGACGATGACCGAGCGGCCCGAGTAGTCGACGCGCTTGCCGAGCAGGTTCTGACGGAAGCGACCCGACTTGCCCTTGATCATATCGGCCAGCGACTTGAGGGCGCGCTTGTTCGCGCCGGTCATCGCCTTGCCGCGACGGCCGTTGTCGAGCAACGAATCGACCGCCTCTTGAAGCATGCGCTTCTCGTTGCGGACGATGATTTCCGGCGCCTTCAACTCCAACAGACGCGCCAGGCGGTTGTTGCGGTTGATGACGCGGCGATACAGGTCGTTCAGGTCGGAGGTCGCAAAGCGGCCGCCATCCAACGGCACCAGCGGACGCAGGTCCGGCGGCAGCACCGGCAGCACCTCCATCACCATCCACTGCGGCTTGATGCCCGACTTCTTGAAGGCTTCCATCACCTTCAGGCGCTTCGAGTTCTTCTTGACCTTGAGCTCGGAGCCGGTCATGTCGTTGCGCAGCTTCTCGGCCTCGACGTCGAGGTCGATCTCGGCGAGCAGCTTGTGCACGCCTTCTGCGCCCATCAGGGCGATGAACTCGTCACCGTACTCGGTGCGCTTCGCGTCGTAGTCGTCCTCGGTCATGATCGAGAACTTCTTCAGCGGCGTCATGCCGGGGTCGACGACCACGTACGCTTCGAAGTAGAGCACGCGCTCGATGTCGCGCAACGTCATGTCGAGCACCAGGCCCAGGCGCGACGGCAGCGACTTCAGGAACCAGATGTGCGCGCACGGAGCCGCCAGGTCGATGTGACCCATGCGCTCGCGGCGAACCTTGGTCTGGGTGACCTCGACGCCGCACTTCTCGCAGATCACGCCACGGTGCTTCAGGCGCTTGTACTTGCCGCACAGGCACTCGTAGTCCTTGATCGGACCGAAGATCTTGGCGCAGAAGAGGCCGTCCCGCTCCGGCTTGAAGGTGCGGTAGTTGATGGTCTCGGGCTTTTTGACTTCACCGAACGACCAGGACCGAATTTTCTCGGGCGAAGCCAGGCCGATCTTGATGGCATCGAAATGCTCATCAGGAGTGAACTGGCGGAACAGATCAAGCAAACCCTTCATGTTCTGTGTCCTTCTTTCTTAGTTGCGCTCGAGCTCGATGTCGATCCCGAGCGAACGAATTTCCTTGACCAGCACGTTGAACGACTCCGGCATGCCGGCCTCGATCGCGTGTTCGCCCTTGACGATGCTTTCGTAGACCTTGGTGCGGCCGTTCACGTCGTCCGACTTCACGGTCAGCATTTCCTGCAGGACGTAGGCGGCGCCGTAAGCTTCCAGCGCCCACACTTCCATCTCGCCGAAACGCTGGCCGCCGAACTGCGCCTTGCCGCCGAGCGGCTGCTGCGTGACCAGGCTGTACGGACCCGTGGAACGGGCGTGCATCTTGTCGTCGACCAGGTGGTGCAGCTTCAGCACGTGCATGTAGCCGACCGTGACCGGACGCTCGAACGCGTCGCCGGTGCGGCCGTCGTGCAAGGTCGCCTGAGTGCGCGTCGCGGTAAGGCCCTTGGCCTTGGCGATGTCGTCCGGATAGGCGAGCTTGAGCATGCCGCGGATCTCTTCTTCGGCCGCGCCGTCGAACACCGGCGTCGCGAACGGCACGCCGGTCGAGAGGTTGCCGGCCATTTCGCGGATCTCGTCGTCCGAGAGGTGGTCGAGACGCTCGGTCTTGCCGCCCGACTTGTTGTACAGCTCGTCGAGGAACTTGCGCAGCTCGGCCACCTTGACCTCGCGCTGCAGCATGTCGCCGATGCGCTGGCCGATGCCCTTGCCGGCCCAGCCGAGGTGAACCTCGAGCACCTGGCCGACGTTCATCCGCGACGGCACGCCGAGCGGATTGAGCACGATGTCGCACGGCGTGCCGTCGGCCATGTAGGGCATGTCTT
>JANXWR010000045.1 GCA_025351025.1 Burkholderiales bacterium
CTGGTGCTCTATCCAGTTGAGCTACGGGCAGCTCGGCCGGTCGACATGAGTTTTCCGTGCTGGTCGGGGCGGCGGGATTCGAACTCGCGACCTACTGGTCCCAAACCAGTTGCGCTACCAGGCTGCGCTACGCCCCGAACGGGCGCGATTGTACGCAGGGGGTCTCGCGGCAAGCGCTTGGTGGCGCGTTGGCGAAGGGCGTAGCCGCAACGTGACGACGCGGCTACGGTCGCGCGTGGTGGCGATCGTGGCCGGTGCCGCGCCGATGCGCGACGACGAGCAGCGCCATCGCCGCGCCGAGCCCGGCATGCACCCAGCCGAGGGCAGGGCGGACATTGTCCGGCGCGAAGTAGTAGAGCAGGTAGCCCGTCAGAACCACAGCCGCGCCGAGGCCGCACAGGACTACGCCGGTGCGACGTTGCGATGCCCAACCGCGCCGCTCCGCCAGGCGCCAGCCGCGCGGCACGTGCGAGGCCGCGAGGGCGCCGAGCACGAACAACGCGAGGAAAGCGGCGAGGCCGTGCACGCGCATCAGCCAGGGCTCTGCGGGCGTAGGCAGGGCATCGGCCGCGCGCGTGTAGTGAACGGCGAGCCAGGCCGCGCCGGTGGCGAGCAGCGCCGTCGCCGTGGCGTAGAGGAAGCGCCGTTGCCAGGCTGCCAGACGATGCGCCTCCGGCACGGCGCCGCCGGCCGGATTCACATGCGCCATGCGGCGCAGCAAGCGCTGCCGCATCAGTGCAGCCAGGCCTGCGCGCCGTGTGCGCGCAGCAACGCGTGCTGCGCGTCGCCAGCCAGCGCGACGACCTTGGTCAGCGCGTCGGCCCAGAGGCAGCGCTCGGCGGCGACGCTCGCATGCCGCGCGACCCCGGAAGACGCGCCGCTCGCCAGTCCATTCGTTCGCGATGCCGGCGTCGAAGGCGAACAGGGGATCCAGCTCGTCGCGAACGCGCCTTCCTGCAGAACGGCGAAGCGACGCACGCCGCCGGTCGCTTCGTCGCGCAGGTCGATCGGCAGGGCGAGCACGCCGAACACGCGCAGGTCGCCGCCGGCATTGACCCAGCCAGCAACGATGCCGGCGCCGCGCAGCGCATCGACGGCGGCATCGACCGCATGGCCTTTGGCGATGCCGCCGAGATCGAGGCGTACTTCGGCTCGCCGCTTCCGAAGTTGCGCTCCTTCGCAGACCCAGCCGTCCGCGCCGGTGCCGCGCGAGACGTCGAAGAGGCCGTCGCTCGCGGCGCAGAGCCTGGTCGCTGCATTCAGCACGACGCGGGCATCGTCGCCGACCTCGATCGTCGTTCCGGCTGTCGCGTCGTTGAAGCGCCCGATCGTGCTGCGCGGATCGAAGCGGGTCAGCGCCTTCTCGATGCTGGCAACGCGCGCGAAGGCCGCATTGATCGCGGCCGCCACCGCACCTTGCACGGTGTCGTCGACATTCGCCACACCGATCTCGACCAGAGTGCCGAGCAGCGGCCGCGCCCGTCGCACGACGTGCCTGGTCACGGCGTCGCCGGCGCCCAACGCGTTCAGACCAGGCCCCCGCTCTTCGCCGCCGACTGCACGACTGCAACGATGCGCCGCACACCGTCGGTGACGTGCGTGCAGCTCAAGGTCGCGCCGCTGATGTTGGCGATGTCGTCGCCGACGCGGATCGGCGACTCGGCCGTCTTGCCGGCGAACTGGCGGCGCCACGCCGGCAACCGGATGTCGCCGCCGTGGCTCTCGCGATAGGTGAGGATCTCGACCTGCGTCACGGCGCCCTTGAGATCGATGCCCACGGAGTAGCCGATCAGCTCGAACTTGCCGACCACCGCGTCGCTCACGACATAGCCGAGCGCAGTGCTGCCGCGCCGCGCGATCGTCACCGGCCAGCGCGCCGAGCGCGCGTTGATGCCGTGCGCCGCCAGCGCCTGCATCTGCGCCGCGTCGAGCACGACGTCGCGCGCTTGCAGGCGGTCGGCGTCGGGAAACATGAGGCGAGCCGCCTGCTCCGCGCTCATGTAGTCGACGGCAAATGCGCTCGTCGGCGCTGCCGCGCAGGCGGCCACGACGGCGCCCGCCAACTCGATCCGCATCAAAAGCTCCAGCCCAATCCAAGATCGAAGCGATTGTTGTCCCTGTTCTCGCGGAAGCGCTGGTAGTCTGCTTTCACGACGATGCTCGAGCCGATGTTGAAGTTCGCGCCGACCGTGATGACGCGCTCGGTGCGCGCCCCCGGTGGCGTGAGGCCGGCGCCGAGGTTGGCGTAGCTGCGTGCGGTGTTGAACTGCTCCCATCGCGCGAACGGCGAGAGCGCGTAGTCGCCGCTCGACCACAGGTGATAGGCGGCCTGGCCGTACCAGCCGTCGAAGGACTTCGGGATCAGCGTCAGGCTGCCGATCAGTGGCGCGTTGAAGGCGGCGGTGTTCGAGATCGTGCCGCGGCCGTAGACGCTCGAGAAGTCCCACTTGCCGGGCGTGTAGCGTGCGTGCAGGTCCCACAGCGTGACGCGCGAGCTGGCCACCGTCTGGCCATGCGTCGCGCCACCGGTGAAGATCGAGCCGCCGAGCAGCAGGCCGGGGATGCCGCGCCAGTTGAGCGCACCGAACACCGAGAGGTCGCGCGCCTTGGCCAGCGCCATCTCCTGGTGGATCGAACCGAGCGGCGACTCGGCGCCTTCGTTCGAGGTGGCGTCCCACTTGCCGAGGTCGAAGCCGGTCGTCACGCCGGCCTGCGCGGTGAGGCCGTTGTCGAAGCCGACGACGAATTGCAGCCCCCCCTCGCGCCAGGTGCTCGGGATGATCGCAGTCTCGACGAAGTTGCGCTCGACGCCATAGAACGCGGTCGGCTCGTGGTTCTCGTTGAGCAGGCCGAACGGCATCAGAAAGAGGCCGGCACGCGCCGCGACATTGCTGCTCAGCTGGCGCTCGAGATAGGCCTGCTCGACCTCGACTTCGCCCGGGTCGCTCGACGAGGAGGCGGCGTGCTCGACCTCGAGCTCGGTGACGACCTTGGTCTTGTCGTCGAATCGATGCTGGTAGCCAAGCACGAAGCGGCGCACGTCGGCGACGGCGTTCTTCGCACCGCGCGTCGGCCGGTTGTAGCTTAGCTCGCCGTAGCTCGTCAGCACCGTCACCAGCTCGGCGAGCAGGCCTGCACCCTGGGCAGCGACGGCAGGCCCCGCGGCGACGGCAGCGGGCGCAGCGGTGGGCGCATTCGTCGCGTTGGCCGCCTGTTGCTGCTGCAGCCGCGCGAGCTCGGCCTTGACGGTCGCCAGCTCGTCGGCGAGCTGGTCGAGCCGCGCCGCCAGCGCCGCCTGCGCGTCGTTGCTCTGCGCGAGCGCCGGGCCGCATGCCAGGGCCAGGCTGGCGGACATCGCGGCGCTCGCGACGGAGCCTTGCCAACGTGTCGGAGTCATCGGTTTTCCTCTCTCGGGTCGATGGAGTGACGGGGGCCGGCGTTCGAGGGCGCGCCGTGTTCGTTCAAGGCGTGCAGCCGTCGCTCAGGTCAGGGTGTGCAGGAAGGCGATCACGTCGTCGATCTCGGCGTCGCTCAAGGCGGGCGCGTCGCCGAGGTGGCGGTTGTAGGGAACCTCGATGACGTTGACGTTGGCGCGGTACGCGGGCGGCAGGTCGTTGAACTTGAGCGGTGTACCTCTCGCGTCGAGCGGATAGAACTTCTCGGGATTGGTGTCGCGCTGCACGTAGAAGGTCAGCGCGTCCTTCAGCGTCTTGAAAGGGTGGCAGCCGGCGCAGGTGCCCTTGCTCGGCGAGTTGTAGAGCGCCAGGCCGCGCAGCTCCTGGTCGCTGAGGGCCGCGCTGCCGCGCAGGAAGGCGTCGTACTCGCTGTTGTAGGCGTTCAGCTCCACGTCTTCGCGCTCGTACTTCTGCACGGCGAGCGAGACGCGCAGGTAGGCGCCGTCGACGTCGGCAAAGACATCGGCCCCGAACAGCGCATTGAAGTCGCCGGCGTACGACGTCGCGGCGACCTTGGCGACGACGGCGGCCTTGTCGGCGTTGGCCGAGAAGCACGGGGCAGGCGGCCAGCGCGGTCGAAGATCGTCGTCCCATCGCGTCCCTCGCGCGTCGCTTCGGGCCGACTCGGGCCTGGTGCAATCGCGCTATGAAGTACTAATAGGAATGATTATCAATCAGTTTCGCAAAAACAAACAAGCCCAGATGCACTTGGCGAAGAAGTGCTTGCCGGAACGCGCCGCAGTCAGAGCGGCAGCTGGGCCGTAGGCGTCGCGCTCAGCGCCGCTGGTACTGCTGCGCGCCGAACAACATCGCGCGCGCCTTGTCGTCGTGCAGCGGCTTGCGCAGGCCGGCCAGCACCTCGACGCCGCGCTGCACCGCCGGCCGTGCCGCGACGCCGTCGAACCAGCGCTCAAGAGCCGGGTAGTCGTCGAGGACGATGCCCTGGTTCTTCCACGAGCGCAGCCAGGGAAAGATGGCGATGTCGGCGATCGTGTACTCGTCGCCGGCGACGAACGCGTGGCTGCCCAGCCGCTTGTCGATGACGCCGTAGAGGCGCTTGGCCTCGTTGCTGTAGCGCTCGATCGCGTAGGCGATCTTCTCCGGCGCGTAGAGACGGAAGTGATGTGCCTGGCCGAGCATCGGCCCGACGCCGCCCATCTGGAACATCAGCCATTCCAGCGTCGTGTAGCGGCCACGCAGGTCGGCGGGCAGGAAGCGGCCGGTCTTGGCCGCGAGATAGAGCAGGATCGCGCCCGACTCGAACATCGAGATCGGCTCTCCGTCCGGGCCGTCGGGATCGACGATGGCCGGGATCTTGTTGTTCGGGCTGATCGCCAGGAACTCGGGCGCGAACTGGTCGCCGGCGCCGATGTCGACCGGAATTGCCCGATACGCGAGACCGCATTCCTCCAGCATGATGTGGATCTTGTGGCCGTTCGGCGTGGCCCACGAATACACTTCGATCATCGTTGTCGTCCTTCGCCGTTGGCGCGATCGGCCCGGCGGTTGACTCTAGTGGAACGGAGCCGGCGATGTTCAAGAGCTTCTTCGCCAACCTGGGCCTGGGCCCGGACTACAGCGAGGTCTCGGCCTGGGCCAAGCGGCGCGGACACTCGTTCAAGCGCGAGCGCGACGGCAACGGCTTCGTCATCGACGGCAAGCTGGAAGAGACGCCCTGGCGGCTCGAGTGGGGCCCGCCGCAGCGTCCCTACATCACCGGCCACGAGCTGCGCGTGCGCATGGAGCTCGGCCTGCCGCCCGACCTGCAGATGCTCGTCGTCTCGAAAGCGCTGATGGAGGTGCTCGAGAAGCAGGCCTTCGAGCAGTTCACAGAGCGCAACCAGACCGAGATGGGCGACGCCACGCCGGAAGAGACGCGCTGGCTCGTCATGTTTCCGAAGATCGCGCTCGGTGGCTCGAAGCTGCTCCGCAGCAACTTCGGCGGCGTCTCGAGCCTGCCCAACGAAGGCCCGGCCTGGCTCGAAGGGCCGCTCGGCCATGCCCTCGAACGCGCTGCCAGCACCTTGTTGCGCCTCGAGCCGCCGTTCGTGCTGATGACCTTACGCGGTCGCCTCTACCTGCGCATGCAGCTGACGAGCGCCGACGAGACCGATGTCGCCGCCGCGCTGGCGCTGTTCGAGACCGCCGGCACCGAGGCGCAACGCGTCGGCCGCGCCCGCGGCGACGAGCCGGTGACCTGGTCGCAGACGGTCTCGACGGCCTAGTCGTCGCTCGCGCCGGCTGGAAAGAAGAAGCAGGGCTGAGCCGCGCGGACGTTGTCATCCTGGAGCGAAGCGAAGGATCCATTCGCCGCGCTGGGATCCTTCGCTTCGCTCAGGTGACGAAGCGCCTCAGGCGGCGTGCTTGCCGAGCTCGATCTTGGCGAT
>JANXWR010000063.1 GCA_025351025.1 Burkholderiales bacterium
CGGCCATCATCTCTTCAATGTGGCGCAGGCTCAGCGGATAGGCTGCGTACCAACGCACGCAGACCAGCATCACCTCCAACGGGTAGTGCATCCGCTTGATCACCTTGCGCAGCGCCTCGATCATCCCCGTCACCCCGTGGAAGCTTCGGCTCAGGTTACCAGCGCCGGCTTATTGCGACAGAACCGAGGAGAGAAGATCCGCTCGTGAGCAGGTGACGTCGCAAGGTCGAGGTACTCATGCGAATCCGATACGAATCGGTGGCGCACGCGCAGTCCTCGCAGATCGGGTGGCTTTGCAGCGGCAGGGCCCCCTGTCACGGGGATGAGCAGATGCAGGTCGCCCTGGTAGTCGATTGCGTACAGCAACCCGGTGTCCGACCCTTCGGCACGTACGGGTGTTGTTTCCAGCGCGTCGTGGTACGCCGGCCTGGTTGCCCTTCTTGGTCTGGTGCATCTCGCTGTCGCGCGTGCTGCCCTCGTTCTTGGTCGAGCTCGGCGCGGCGATGATGGTCGCATCCACGATGGTTCCGGCTCGCATCAGCAGGCCCTTCTCGGCGAGGTGGGCGTTGATCTCCTCGAACAGCGCCCTGGTCAGGTCGTTGTGCTGCAGCAGGTGGCGGAACTTGAGCAGCGTGGTGGCGTCAGGCACCGATTCCCGGGACAGGTCCACGCCCACGAAGTCGCGCAGCGCCTGGCTGTCGTACAGCGCGTCTTCGAGCGCCTCGTCGGCCAGGCCGTACCACTGCTGCAGGCAGTACATGCGCAGCATCCTCGAGACGCCAATCGGCTGGCGGCCGACCCGCCCGCTCGTCGGGTAGAGCGGCTCGATGACGGCGATCAATCTGGCCCACGGGACGATGCGCTCCATCTCGCCCAAAAACTTCTCCCTGCGCGTGCGCTTCTTCTTCATCGCGTACTCGGCGCTGGCAAAGCTGCGTTGCGACACGCTCGTTGTGTCCTTAGCCATGGTGCTCCGGTGCATGCATGCGCCATGCCGGACTGGGCAAATTGATCAGCATTTCCCTAGAGAAATCCGATCGACAGCCACGGCACCGCCGCGACCACGATCACGCCGATCAGCAGCGCCACCATGTAGCCGACCAGCGGCCGGATGCCGGCGTCGGGGCTCACGCGGCCGATCGCGCAGGCGGCGTAGTAGCCGACGCCGAGCGGCGGCGAGAAGAGCCCGAGCCCCATCGACAGCACCACGACCATCGCGTAGTGCACCTCGTGCACTCCGAGCTGGCGCGCGATGGGGAAGAGCAACGGGCCGAACAGGACGATCGCCGGGATGCCTTCGAGCACCGAGCCGAGCACCGTGAAGGCGAGGATCGACACGGCGAGGAACATCGGCACGCCGCCGGGCATCGCGCCCATCGTCTCGGCGAGCAGGCGCGAGAAACCCGATTGCGTCAGGCCCCAGGCCATTGCCGTGGCCGTGCCGATGATGAGCAGGATCGCCCCGGAAAGCGAGGCGGTGCTCACCAGCATCGGGCCGATCCGTCGCCAGTCGAACTGGCGGTAGATGACGAGGCCGGCAAGCACGGCGTAGACGATGCCGATCGTCGACACCTCCGTCGCCGTCGCCACGCCTTCGACGACCGCCGCGCGGATGACGAACGGCAGCGCCAGCGCCGGCACGGCGATGGCGAAGAGCCGCGCCACCGTGCGCCAGGGCGCGCGCACGACCGCGCTCAGGTCTTCGTGGCGGGCACGCCAGCGGACGACGACGCAGAGCACGAGGCCCAGCACCAGCGCCGGCAGCATGCCGCCGGTGAACAACGCGGCGATCGAGACGCTGGTGACCGAGCCGATCGTGATGAGCACCAGGCTCGGCGGCACCGTCTCGGTCTGTGCGCCGGTGGCCGCGAGCAGCGCGACGAGGTCGCCCTCGTCGGCGCCGCGCCCCTTCATCTCCGGAAACAGCGCCGGCGCGATCGCCGCCATGTCGGCCGCCTTCGCGCCCGAGATGCCCGAGACGAGGTACATCGCACCGACCAGCACGTACGACAGGCCGCCCTTGACGTGCCCGAGCAGGCTGCCGAGAAAGGCGACCATTGCGCGCGCCATGCCGGTCATCTCGATCAGCAGGCCGAGGAACACGAACAGCGGCACCGCGAGCAGGATGAGGTGCGACATGCCTTCGTCCATGCGGCCGACGACCACTGTCAGCGGCGTGCTCGTCGTCAACGCCAGATAGCCGAAGGTGCCGAGGCCGAACGCGAACGCGATCGGGATGCCGGCGAGCACGCAGCCGCCGGCCACGCCGACGAAGAAGACGAGCAGGTTGAGCCGGCCGAGATGGGCGAACGCCGGCCGCAGCAGCCAGAACGCGCCGGCGATGACGACAACCGCGACCAGCGCCTTCAGCGCATCGGAGCGCGTCGTGAAGCGCAACATGCGCAGCAACGCGAACGTGCCCATCAGCACGATGCCGACCGGCAGCGCCGCGGCGCGCCAGAGGTTCGAGATTTCGAGGGCGGGGGTCGTGATGGCGCGCTCGTCGGCCGCGTATTGCGAGGACGGCCAGACGACGAGGGCGAGGAAGGCGAGACAGGCCGCGGTGGCCACCGCCTCGAGCACGGCGCGCGGCGACGGCGCGAGCCGGCCGAGCAGCGCCGTCATGCGCATGTGCTCGCCGCGGCGCAGCGCCGTCACCGCGCCGAGCAGCGCCAGCCAGAGAAAGAGGATCGAGGCGAGCTCGTCCGACCAGACCAGCGGGTTGTGCAGCACGAAGCGCGCGAACACGCCGGCGAACAGCACGACGATGTCGGCCGCGACGAGCAGCGCCGCCGGCACCTCGACCAGCCAGCCGAGCGCCGCGTCGAGCCGGTCGTGGCGCGCGCGGCCGGCCGCGTTCACGCCCTGCACCAGCCGCTCGCCGTCACGTGCGGGTCAGGCCAGCTTGCCGGTGTTGCGCTCGAGGATGGCCCAGGCCTCGTCGCCGAACTTGCCTTTCCATTCGGCATAGAAGCCGGCCTTGCGCATGTGGTCGCGAAAGCTGTCGGCCTTCGGGCTGTTGAAGATCATGCCCTTGGCGACGAGGTCTTTCTGCACCGTCGCGTTGAGCGCGGCAACGTCGGTGCGCTCCTTCAACCCGGCCGCGTTGACGTGGCGCGAGACGACGCCGCGCAGGTCTTCCGGCAAACGTTCCCAGGCCTTGCCGTTGGCCAGGAACCAGAAGCCGTCCCACATGTGGTTGGTGAGCGAGCAGTACTTCTGCACCTCGTAGAGCTTGGCCGTGGAGATGATCGCCAGCGGATTCTCCTGGCCGTCGACGACCTTCGACTGCAGCGCGCTGTAGACCTCGCTGAAGTTGATCGATGTCGGCGACGCGTCGAGCGCCTTGAACATCGACGTCCACAGCGGCGAGACCGGCACGCGGATCTTGAAGCCCTTCAGGTCTTCGGCCGAGTTGATCGGCTTCGACGACGAGGTGATCTGGCGAAAGCCGTTGTCCCAGATGCGCTCCATCGGCACCAGGCCCGACTTGGCGATTTCCTTGCGCACGTAGGCGCCCAGATCGCCGTCGAGCGCCTTCCACACGGCGTCGTAGTCGTTGAAGGCAAAGCCGATGCCCGTGATCGAGGCGGCCGGCACCAGCGTCGACAGGATCAGGCCCGAGAGGGTGAAGAACTCGATGCCGCCCGAGCGCACCTGGCTCAGCATGTCGGTGTCGGAGCCGAGCTGGTTGTTCGGAAAGATCTGGATGTCGACGCGGCCCTTGCTCTCGCTGCGGATGGCGTCGGCCATCTCCTTGGCACGCTGGTTCATCGGGTGCGCGACCGGCAGGTTGTTCGCGTACTTGTAGCTGAACTCGGCCGCCTGGGCCCGCGCGTAACGCGCCGGCAAGGCGATGGCGCCCGCACCTGCGAGCAGGGCGCGTCGGGTGATCTTCATGGCTTCTCCTGTAGTCGTTGTTCGTACCATCGGCGATCATCGGTCACGTGGAGGCGTCATGACATCAGATGTTTCATCTAGTCCGGTCGCCGTCGTTACCGGCGGCGCGCGCGGGATCGGCTTGGCGATCGGCCGCTGGTTCCTGGCGCACGGCCATCGCGTGGCCCTGCTCGACATCGATGCGCCGACGCTCGACCACGCCGCCGCGCAGCTCGCCGGCACCGACCGCGTGCTCGCCCTGCACTGCGACGTGGCCGACCCGGCGCGCGTGCAGGCGGCCGTCGACGCCATCGCCGCGCGCTTCGGCCGCATCGACGCGCTCGTCAACAATGCCGGCGTGGCCGTCTTCAAGACGATCGGCGAGACGTCGTTCGCCGAATGGCGGCACGTGCTCTCGACCAATCTCGACGGCGCCTTCCTCTGCAGCCAGGCCTGCGTGCCGGTGATGCGGCGCAGCGGTGGCGGCAGCATCGTCAACATCGCCTCGATCTCGGGCTTGCGCGCCAGCACCTTGCGCGTCGCCTACGGCACCAGCAAGGCGGCGATCATCCATCTCACCAAGCAGCAGGCCGTGGAGCTCGGCACCATGGGCATTCGCGCCAACGCCATCGCGCCAGGGCCGGTCGAGACCGAGATGGCCAAGCTGGTGCACAGCGTGGCCATCCGCACCGACTACTTCGACGCGATCCCGCTCAACCGCTACGGCACGACCGAGGAGATCGCAGAAGCCGCGGGCTTTCTCTGCAGCGATGCCGCGGCCTTCATCAACGGCCAGGTGCTCGCGGTCGACGGCGGCTTCGATGCGGCAGGCGTCGGCTTGCCGACACTGCGCCGGAACGCCGCCGCGCCGCGCTGAGGCGCAGCAAGCTGCCGCGCGCGAAGGTCAGCCCGCGTCGGCGTCGCCCAGCAAGCCGGCTTCGACGATCACGTCGACACCGGACGGCGGCACGATCGCCCGTGCCGGGATCGACTCGCCGGCGCGCCAGCGCCGCACCGCGTCGCGCTTGCCGATGCCCGCGACCAGGAAGATCACTTCGGCCGCGTCGCTGAAGCGGCGCGCGCTCATCGATACGCGCTCGGGCGGCGGCTTCGGCGCGTCGAACACTGGCAGCACGACCGGCGCGCCGGCGCCGCGGCCGAGCTCGTGGCCCGGGAACAGACTGCCCGTGTGGCCGTCTTCACCGAGGCCGAGCAGGACGAGATCGAACGGGCCGACGTCGGCCAGCACGCCGGCGTAGCGCGCGGCGGCCTCGACGGGGCCAAGCTCGGCCGGCATCTCGTGGATCTGATGTGCCGGGATCGGCACGTGACCCAGCCACGCCAGCTCGGCCATGCGCGAGTTGCGCTCGGCATCGTCGCGCGGCGTGCAACGCTCGTCGCCGAAGTACACCTGCCACTTCGGCCAGTCGGCTCGCGCGGCGCGCAGCAGCTCGTAAGCGCCGCGCGGCGTGTCGCCGCCGGCGAGCACCACGCTGAACCATCCGCGCGCGCGGATGGCGCGATCGGCGGCGGCGAGCACGCGCGCCGCCACGGCGGCATGCAACGCGGCGAGGTCGGCCACGCCGTGCCAGCGGCAGATCTGCGCGTGAGGGCTGTCGGCAAGGTCAGGCATTTGTCAGGTCGGCTCGGTCGTGCAATAAATGCGAGTCACGATAGCGCTATCCGATCCGACTGCGCGTCGGACCCGTCCTACGACAGGCCCCTCACAAACCTGCTGGCGCGGCGCGCGCAGAGGAATACTCTTGCGGGTTCTCCGACCGCCCGACGAACCTCTCACCATGCCCGACGTGAAGCTGCTTTCCAACGGGAAGTACCACGTGATGGTGACGGCACAAGGCAGTGGCTACAGCCGCTGGGGCGGCCTGGCGGTGAGCCGCTGGCGCGAAGACGCCGCGCTCGAGAGCGGCGGCACCTTCTTCTATCTTCGCGACGCCGACAGCGGCAGCCTGTGGTCGGCCACCGCGCGGCCCGTGCAGCCGGGCAGCGATGCGGTGAGCATCGGCGATGCTCCCGGCTGCGCCATCTTCACGCGCCGCGACCACGGGCTCGAGGTGACGACGACTGTCGCAGTGGCATCGGCCGACGACGTGGAGTTGCGCCGGTTGCGGATCACGAACCACTCGTCGCGCCGGCGCACGCTCAGCGTCACCAGCTTCGCCGAGATCGTGCTCTCGCCGCCCGCGACGGATGCGGCGCACCCGGCTTTCAGCAAGATCTTCGTCGAGACGGAGATCGACGCGGAGCTCGCCGCCATCGTGGCGACGAGGCGACCCAGCAGCCCGGACGAGACGCGCGCATGGTGCTTTCATCAGGCGGTCGTGCGCGGCAGCGAAGCCGGCGCTATCTCATACGAGACCAATCGCTCGCGCTTCGTGGGTCGCGGTCGCGACGTCGCCGATCCGCACGCGCTGACGAGCGACGCACCGCTCGCCGGCAACGCCGGCCCGGTGCTGGACGCGATCGCCGCCATTCGCGTGCCGCTCGTGCTCGACGCGGGCGCGTCGTGCACGGTCGATTTCTTCACCGGCGTGGCCGGCACGCGCGACGCCAGCGTCTCGCTGTCGCGCCGATTCCGCGGCGCCTCCGCCGGCGACACGCTGCTGGCGGCGGCCCGCGGCTATCGCGACGCTCTCCTGCAACGCATCGGCGCCTTGTCAAGCGACGGCGCGGTCTTCGAGCGGCTCGCCGGCGCCGTCCTCTACGTCGACCCGGCGATGCGCGCCGCTCCCAATGAGGTCGCGAAGAACCGCCGCGGCCAGTCCGCTCTCTGGGGCTTCGGCATTTCCGGCGACGTGTCGATCGTGCTGCTGCAGGTGCCGAACGCCGAGCGTCTCGATGTCGTGCACCGGCTCGTCCAGGCCCACGCGTTCTGGGCCGCGCACGGCATCAGGAGCGAGCTGATGATCGTCAGTGGGTCGGGCGGCGCGGCCCAGCAGCCCCTGCTCGATCAGGTACAGCAGGCGATCGACGGCAGCGGCGGCACGCCGCTCGTCGGCAAGCCCGGCGGCATCTTCCTGCGCGACGACGCGACGCTCGACGACGGCGACCGCACCTTGCTGCGCAGCGTCGCGCGCATCGCCGTCGACGATTCGTGGGACCACGACCTGCAAGGGCGGCTCGATCGCGGGCCGTCGGGCACGAAGGCGCCGGCGGCGCGAGGCGAGCTCCGGCGCGTCGCCGCGCAGCCGCCAGCATCCTCGCCAACGCCGCGCGCCGCCGACCTCGTCGATTTCAACGGCCACGGCGGTTTCACGCCCGACCAGCGCGAGTACGTGATCGCCACATCGGCGTCCCACCCGACACCGGCACCGTGGACGAACGTCATCGCCAACGCCGGGTTCGGCACGCTGATTTCCGAGAGCGGCAGCGCCTCGACGTGGAGCGAGAACGCGCACGAGCTGCGCCTGACGCCGTGGTCGAACGACCCGGTGAGCGATCCCAACACCGAAGCACTCTACATCCGCGACGAGGAGAGCGGCCGCTTCTGGTCGCCGACCTTGCTACCGACGCGTGGCACGGGCGACTACGTCGCGCGGCACGGCTTCGGCTACAGCACGTTCGAGCACGCCGCCGACGGCATCGAATCGACGTTGCGCGTCTTCGTCGCCATCGATGCGCCGGTGAAGTTCTCGATGCTGACCTTGCGCAACCGGTCGGGCCGCGTACGCCGGCTGAGCGTCACCGGCTACGTCGAGTGGGTGCTCGGCGACGAGCGCACGAAGACAGCGATGCAAGTCGTGACCGGGCTCGACGGCGAGACCGGCGCGCTCTTCGCCAGCAACGCCTACAACACCGATTTCGCGGGTCGGACCGCCTTCTTCGACGTCGAAGGCGCGGAGCGCAGCGCCTGCGGCGACCGCGGTGATTTCTTCGGCCATGCCGGTTCGCTCGCGGCACCGGCGGCGATGGCCGAGGCGGCGCTCTCGAATCGCGTCGGCGCAGCGCTCGATCCGTGTGCGGCGCTGCGCGTCACGCTCGAGCTGGCGCCGAACGAGGAGCGCGAGGCGGTCTTCATGCTGGGCGCGGGCAAGAGCGAAGACGAAGCGCGTTCCCTCGTGCGCCAATGGCGCGGTCCCGAGCGCGCGCAGGCCGCGCTCGCGGCCGCGCAAGACCATTGGCGCCGTGCCCTCGGCGTGGTCCAGGTGCGCACACCGGACCCCGCGGTCGACGCGCTCGCCAACGGCTGGCTGCTCTATCAGGTCATCGCCTCGCGCCTCTGGGCACGCACCGCGTTCTATCAGGCGAGCGGGGCGTTCGGCTTTCGCGATCAGTTGCAGGACGTGATGGCGATCGTCCATGCCGAGCCTGCGCTTGCGCGCGAGCATCTGCTGCGTTCGGCGGGCCGGCAATTCGTCGAAGGCGACGTCCAGCACTGGTGGCACCCGCCCTCGGGCAAGGGCATCCGCACGCGCTGCTCCGACGACTATCTCTGGCTGCCGTTCGTCACCTGCCGCTATGTCGAAGTCACCGGCGACGAGGCCGTGCTCGACGAGACCTGCGCTTTCCTCGACCAGCGCGTGCTCAAGGACGGCGAGCAGTCCGACTACGAACTGCCGAAGGTCTCGGATCAGAGCGCGTCGCTCTACGAGCATGGCGTGCGCGCCATCCGCCATGGCCTGCGCTACGGCGCGCACGGCCTGCCGCTGATGGGCGCGGGCGACTGGAACGACGGCATGAACCTGGTCGGTGCCGGCGGCAAGGGCGAAAGCGTCTGGCTGGCTTTCTTCCTCATCGCGGTGCTCGAGCGGTTCGCACCACTCGCCCGCCAGCGCGGCGACGGCGATTTCGCCACGCTGTGCGAGAACGAGGCGAAAGCCCTGACCGAACGCGTCGAGGCGACGAGCTGGGATGGCGACTGGTATCGCCGTGCGTACTTCGACGACGGCACGCCGCTCGGCTCGGCGGGCAACGTCGAATGCCGTATCGACTCGATCGCGCAGAGCTGGTCGGTGCTCTCCGGTGCCGCACCGGCCGAGCGCGCGCAGCGGGCGATGAAATCCCTCCACGAGCACCTCGTGCACGGCGACTCGCGCCTCGTGCAGTTGCTCGATCCGCCGTTCGATACCTCGACGCCGTCGCCCGGCTACATCCAGGGCTACGTGCCCGGCGTGCGCGAGAACGGCGGCCAGTACACGCACGCCGCGATGTGGGCCACGCTTGCATTCGCCGCGCTCGGCGACGCCGATCGCGCCTGGGAGCTCTTCGATCTGCTGGCACCGATGCACCACGGCGACAGCGCCGAAAAGATCGCCGTCTACAAGGTCGAGCCCTACGTGCTCGCCGGCGATGTCTATGCCTTCCCGCCGCACGCCGGCCGAGGCGGCTGGACCTGGTACACCGGTTCGGCGGGCTGGATGTACCAGCTGCTCGTGGAGTCTTTGCTCGGCCTCGAGCGGCGCGGGAACCAACTGCGCGTGCGCCCTCTCCTACCTCGCAACTGGCAAGGCTTCGAGATGCGCTATCGCTTCGGCGAATCGACTTACGAGATCGCCGTTCGCCCGGCCGCGTCGGCCGCATCGGCACGGGTCACGCTCGACGGCACCGTCCTGCAACAAGGCGTCATCGCTTTGCTCGATGATGGCAAGACGCATGCGGTCGTCGTCGACGCGTGGCGCGAACCCGGTCCGCTCGCGGCCTGACCGAATTCCCGACCAGGAGAACAAGAATGCAGCTCGGAATGATCGGCTTGGGGCGCATGGGCGCGAGCATGGTGCGCAGGCTCATGAAGAACGGCCACGAATGCGTGGTGTTCGACATGCAGGCCGCTGCGGTCGAGGCGATGAAGACGGACGGCGCGATCGGCGCCGCGTCGCTGGCCGAGATGGCGCAGAAGATGACCCGGCCGCGTGCGATCTGGCTGATGGTGCCGGCCGCGGTCGTCGATGCCGAGCTCGAGCAGTTGCTGCCGCATCTCGACCCGGGCGACATCGTCATCGACGGCGGCAACTCCTACTA
>JANXWR010000072.1 GCA_025351025.1 Burkholderiales bacterium
CGCGAAGTCGATCAGCTGCGCCGAGCCGAGCACCGTGCCGAGGAACTGCACGCCGGCCTCGGCGAGCTGGTGTGCCTCGTCGAAGACCGCCAGCTCGACGCTCGGCAGCAGCTCCGCGACGCCGCTGTCGCGCAGCGCCAGGTCGGCGAAGAACAGATGGTGGTTGACGACGACGAGGTCGGCGGCCATCGCCTCGCGCCGCGCCTTGTTGACGTGGCAGCCCTTGAACTCCGGGCAGTCGCTGCCCAGGCAGTTCTCGCGCGACGAGGTCACCAGCGGAATGACGCTGCTGCGCTCGTCGAGGCCTTCGAGCTCGGCCAGGTCGCCGCTGGCCGTGGTCTGGGCCCAGGCCTCGATGCGGGCCAGGGCGCGCACGGCGAACCGGTCGGGAAGCTGGGCGTCGTGTCGGGCCAGGCCGAGCCGATGCGAGCACAGGTAGCTGGAGCGTCCCTTCAGCAGCGCGATCGTCACGGGCACGCCGAGCGCATCTCGCAGGCGCGGCAGGTCGCGCAGGAAGAGCTGGTCTTGCAAGGTCTTGGTGGCGGTGCTGAGCAAGGTTCGCGCGCCCGACAGCAAGGCCGGGACGAGATAGGCGTAGGTCTTGCCGACGCCGGTGCCGGCCTCGACGACGAGCGGCGCGCGCTCGTCGATCGCCACCGCCACCGCGCTCGCCATCGCGATCTGCTCCTGCCGTTCGGTGTGATGCGGGTCGGCGGCAGCGAGCGCGCCGCCCTTGCCGAGCGCCGCGACGACCGCGTGCTGCAGTGGGCTCAAGGGGTAACCCTTGGCTCGCCGGTCATGCCGGTTGCTGCGGCTCGAGCTCGGCTTCGATCCGCGCCATCTGGTCGCGCAGGCGCAGACGACGCTTTTTCAACCGGCGCAACGACAAGTCGTCGCCGCCGTTGTCCTCGGTCGCGCGATCGATCAGGTTGTCGAGGTCCGCATGCTCGATCCGCAATTCGATCAGGCGGCGAGGCAGGGAGTGCAGGTTGTCGTCCATTGACGCCCTTGGACACGCGACTAGTTCGCGGTTTTGGGCCTTTTGATGAAGGTCAAACCGATTATAGTTTTCTGTCATGGCGACCTCGAGCTTGGGCTACCGGCTTTCCGCGACAACGGGCCTGCACCGCGGCGACCGGGCCTATCAGCAAGACCAGGTTCAGGTTCTCCCGCACGGCCGGGTGCCTGGCTGCGTGATGGGCGTGCTCGCCGACGGCATGGGCGGCAAGAGCGGCGGACGCAAGGCGGCCGACCAGGTCATCCACACGGCGCAGCAGCTGTTCGAGCGCTACTCGCCCAGCCGCGACGATCCGACCGAGGCGCTCAAGCAGCTTGTGCTCGAAGCGCATCTGATGATCAAGCTGACCGCGATCACGTCGGAAGAAGAGCCGCACAGCACGATCGCCGCCTTTCTCATCAGCCCGACCCGCGAGTGCGATTTCGTGCACGCCGGCGATTCGCGCATCTATCACTTCCGCGCCGCCGAGATGGTGAGCCGCTCGATCGACCATTCCTACGTGCAGCGGCTCGTCGACGAGCGCCAGATCACCGAGGAAGAAGCGAACAACCATCCGCAGTCGAACCTCCTGACCGGCTGCCTCGGCACTTTCCAGGACCCGCCGCTCTCACAAAAGCACATCGACAAGCTCGAGATCGGCGACAGCGTGCTGTCGTGCAGCGACGGCCTGTGGCACTACTTCACGCCGCGCGAGCTGGGCGCCATCGTCCACGCGCTGCCGCCGCGCGAAGCGACCGAGATGCTGGTCGGCAAGGCGCGCCAGCGCGCCCGCGGATCGGGCGACAACCTCTCGCTCGCCCTGGTGCGCGTCGAACCGCTGGGCTGAGCTTCAGCCGTCCGCCGCAGGTCGACGTCGCGGCGATCCTTCCCGGCACAAATCGTCTCTTCGCTAGCGCGGCTTCGAGGCCGACGCGGCGCTCGGCGCCGGCAATGCCGCCGCTGGCGACTTCGACGCCATGCGCCGCAGCGTCGACGTCGCCGATTCCTCGCGATGCTCGGCCGCCTGACGCTGGCGTTTCTCGAACGCGGCACGGCTGCGCGCTTCACGCTCCTGCCGCACCACCGCCGGCTCGCTGGCGCGCCGGCTGAGGCCGAAGGCCTTGTCGGGCCCGTTGTCACGTGGAGCGGGCGCGCTGGCGGCGCTGGCAGCACGCTCCGGCGCGGCGCCACGACGCGGCGAAGAAATACGGATGCGTGGCGGCTGCGAAGCGGCTCCCGAGGCACTCGCGGCGGCAGCGCGCACGGCCCGTTCCTTGTCGAGCCGGGCGTCTTCGGCGGCCTTCTCTGCCAGCTCCGACTGACGCTCGGCAGTGCGCTCGCGGCGCCGCACTTCGTCGGCGCCGAGCTGGCGCGCGCGCAGCTTGTCGAGCGCATCGCGCCGCTCGCTCTTCGCCTCGTCGATGCAGGCGGTGACGACGAAACGGGTCCGGCACTCGCGCTCGCGTGCGGCGAAGCGCGCCTCGACGGCGGCACGCTCGCTGGCGATGCGCTGGCGCTCGTTGGCGGATGCCGCGCCCGCGGCGCTTGCCGAGGCGGCGGACGCAGTCGTGCGGGTCGCGTCGCCCGCGGCGGCCGTGGCCGCGCCCGCGAGGATCATCAGCGCGAAGAGCGTCAAGGCGTGTCGCACGCGGCGAGTCGTGAACATCGTCGTCGTCTCAGGTGAGCGTGGTGTCGACCGTGCGCTTGGCCTCGGCCAGGAACTCGGCCGAGCGCATCTCGCGCAGTCGCGAAACGGTACGCGGAAATTCGTGCACCAGCGGCCCTTCGGTGTACAACGCCCCGGGCTCGACCGCCGCCGACATGATGAGCTTGACGCGCCGGTCGTAGAGCACGTCGACCAGCCAGGTGAAGCGGCGTGCTTCCGAGGCCAGGCGCGGCGACATCTGCGGCACGCCCGAGAGCAGCAGCGTGTGGAACTGCGTGGCGAGCTCGAGGTAGTCGTTCTGCGAGCGCGGGCCGCCGCATAACTCGCGGAAGTCGAACCAGACGACGCCGCCGGCGCGCCGCCGGGCCCGGATCTCGCGGTGCTCGATCTTCAGGATCGGGCTTTCGTCCCTGGCCTCGGCGAGCCGCTCGAAGGCCTCGTTCATGGCGGCGTCGGCCTCGGGGCCGAGCGGCGTGTGATAGAGCTCGACGTTTATCAGGGTCGATTGCCGGTAGTCGACGCCATTGTCGACGCCGATGACTTCGAGCTTTTCCTTGAGCAGCTCGATGGCCGGCAGGATCCTGTCCCGATGCAGACCGTTGGGATAGAGCCCATCGGGTGGAACGTTGGAGGTCGTGACGATGCTGGCGCGATGCTCGAAAAGCGATTCGAGCAGGCGATGCAGGATCAACGCGTCGGTGATGTCTGCGACGTGGAATTCGTCGAGGCAGATCAGGCGAAAGCGCCGCGCGATCGACTCGCCGAGATGCTGCAAGGGGTCGCTCGTGCCCTGCAGCTCGGTCAGCTCACGATGCACTTCGCGCATGAACTCGTGGAAGTGCAGGCGCGTCTTGCGCAGCAAGGGCACCGAGTTGAAGAAGCAGTCCATGAGGAAGCTCTTGCCCCGGCCCACGCCGCCCCAGAGGTAGACACCGCGCGGGATCGGCGGCCGCGCGATCAGCTTGGTGATCGCGTTGCTGCGCCGCGCCTTGTAGTCGGCCCACTCGTTCTCGCAGCGCTCCAGCGCATCGATGGCGCGCAACTGCGCCGGATCGGATCGGTAGCCTCGTTCGGCGAGCGTTCGCTCGTAGAGCTCGCGGACGCCCACTCAGAAGCCAGCGCCCGCCCGGCCGTTCCCAAGGGCGCTGGCGCCCCCTCGGGAGGCAGCGAACATAGTGAGCGTGCGGGTCAAAAGTTGAGGGCGCGCTTGTCGACCGCGAGCGCCGCCTCCTTGGTCGCTTCGCTGAGGCTCGGGTGGGCGTGGCAGATGCGGCCGATGTCCTCGGCCGAGGCCTTGAACTCCATCGCCACCACCGCCTCCGCGATCAGCTCGGACGCCATCGGCCCGATGATGTGCACGCCGAGGATCTCGTCGCTCTTCTCGTCGGCAAGCACCTTGACGAGCCCGGTCGTGTCGCCGAGCGCGCGGGCTCGGCCGTTGGCCATGAACGGGAAGGTGCCGGAGCGGTAGGCGCGGCCCGCCGCCTTGAGCTGCTGCTCGGTCTGTCCCACCCAGGCGATCTCCGGGCTGGTGTAGATGACCCAGGGCACGGTGTTGAAGTCGACGTGCGGCTTCTGGCCGGCGATCCGCTCGGCCACCGCGACGCCCTCTTCCTCGGCTTTGTGCGCGAGCATCGGACCGCGCACGACGTCGCCGATCGCCCAGACGCTCTCGAGATTCGTTTTGCAGTCGCCGTCGACCGTGACGAAGCCGCGCTCGTCGAGCGCGAGTCCGACCGCTTCGGCGTTCAGGCCGATCGTGTTCGGCACTCGGCCGATCGAGACGATGAGCTTCTCGCAGGCCAGCGTCTGCGCCGTTCCGGCCGCGTCGGTGTAGCTCACGGCGACGCCTTCGCCCGCCGCCGCAACGCCGCTGATCTTGACGCCGAGGACGATCTTCAGGCCCTGCCGCGTGAACGCCTTGTGCGCCTCGGTGGCGATCTGCGTGTCGACCGCACCAAGGAAGGTGGGCAGCGCCTCGAGGATCGTCACCTCGGCGCCCAGGCGGCGCCAGACCGAGCCCATCTCGAGGCCGATGACGCCGGAGCCGACGATGCCCAACGTCTTCGGTATGTGATCGATGGCGAGCGCCCCATCGTTGGAAAGGACCGACTTCTCGTCGAACGCCGCGCCGGGCAAGGCGCGTGGATTCGAGCCGGTGGCGACGATCACGTGCTTGGCCAACAGCGTGTCGGGCTTGGTGCCGGCGACCGCGATCTCCCAGCCGCCCTCGCCCTTCTTAGCGAACGAGCCGCGGCCGTGGAAGAACTGGATCTTGTTCTTCTTGAACAGGTAGTTGATGCCGTCGTTGTTCTGCTTCACGACGGTCTTCTTGCGCGCCATCATCTTCGGCACGTCGATGGTCAGGTTCGTCAGGCCGATGCCGTGATCCGCGAAGTGGTGGCCGGCGTCCTCGAAGTTTTCCGATGACTGCAGCAGCGCCTTCGACGGGATGCAGCCGATGTTGGTGCAGGTGCCGCCCGGCGCCGGGCCGCCCTTGTCGTTCTTCCACTCGTCGATGCAGGCGGTCGAAAAGCCCAGTTGCGCGGCGCGAATGGCGGCGACGTATCCGCCCGGGCCGGCGCCGATGACGACGACGTCGAAGGTCGTTGCCATGTCAGATATCGAAGAGGAGACGGGCCGGATCTTCGAGCGCGTCCTTCATGGCGACGAGGCCGAGCACGGCTTCGCGGCCGTCGATGATGCGGTGGTCGTAAGACATCGCCAGATAGTTCATCGGCCGGATCACGATCTGGCCGTTCTCGACGACCGCACGGTCCTTGGTCGCATGCACGCCGAGGATCGCTGACTGCGGCGGGTTGATGATCGGCGTCGAGAGCATCGAGCCGAACACGCCGCCGTTCGAGATCGAGAAGGTGCCGCCGGTCAGGTCGTCGAGCGAGAGCTTGCCGTCGGCGGCCTTCTTGCCGTATTCGGCGATCTTCTTCTCGATGTCGGCAAAGCTCATCTGGTCGGCGTTGCGCAGGATCGGTACGACCAGCCCGCGCGGCGAGCCGACGGCGATGCCGATGTCGAAGTAGCCGTGGTAGACGATGTCGTTGCCGTCGACCGACGCGTTGATGATCGGATACTTCTTGAGTGCCGCGACCGCCGCCTTCACGAAGAAGCTCATGAAGCCGATCTTGACGCCATGCTCCTTCTCGAACTTCTCTTGAAAGCGCTTGCGCATCTCCATCAGCGGCGCCATGTTCACTTCGTTGAACGTGGTCAGGATCGCGTTGGTCGACTGCGATTGAACCAGGCGCTCGGCGATGCGCGCGCGCAGGCGGCTCATCGGCACGCGCTGCTCGGGGCGGTCACCCAGTGAAGGCACTGGCGGCACTGCGACCTGGGCCAACGCGGCCTTCGGCGCGGCGACCGGCTTTGCCGCGAGCACCGGCGCCGACCCCTGCCGCTGCGCCCGCGCGCTCGCTGCCCACGGTCGCCGCACCGCCGACGTCGCAACTCGGCGACCGACCCGAGCAGCGCGTGCCGATGAGCCGCCTGCGCGCGCGCATCGCCGAGCGGCTGGTGCAGTCGCAATCCACCAACGCCATCCTCACGACGTTCA
>JANXWR010000082.1 GCA_025351025.1 Burkholderiales bacterium
GAGCTTGGCGCGCGTCAGCTTGATGTTGAGGTGCTTCGGGCCCGAGGCATCGGCCGTCACGTAGGGCCGGTTGATGTCGGTCTGCGCCGAGCTCGAGAGCTCGATCTTCGCCTTCTCGGCCGACTCCTTCAGGCGCTGCAGGGCGAGCACGTCCTTCGAGAGGTCGACGCCCTGGTCCTTCTTGAACTCGGAAATGATGTAGTCGATGATGCGCTGGTCGAAGTCCTCGCCGCCGAGGAAGGTGTCGCCATTGGTCGACAGCACTTCGAACTGCTTCTCGCCGTCGACGTCGGCGATCTCGATGATCGAGACGTCGAAGGTGCCGCCGCCCAGGTCGTAGACGACGATCTTGCGATCGCCCTTGTCGGTCTTGTCGAGGCCGAAGGCGAGCGCCGCGGCGGTCGGCTCGTTAATGATGCGCTTGACCTCGAGGCCGGCGATGCGGCCGGCGTCTTTGGTCGCCTGGCGCTGCGCGTCGTTGAAGTAGGCCGGCACCGTGATGACGGCGTCGACGACTTTCTCGCCGAGATAGTCTTCGGCGGTCTTCTTCATCTTGCGCAGGATCTCGGCCGAGATCTGCTGCGGCGCGAGTTTCTCGCCGCGCACCTCGACCCAGGCGTCGCTGTTGTCGGCGGCGACGATCTTGTAGGGCATCAGGCCGATGTCCTTCTGCACTTCCTTCTCGGTGAACTTGCGGCCGATCAGGCGCTTCACGGCGTAGATCGTGTTCTTCGCGTTGGTGACGGCCTGCCGCTTGGCCGAGGCGCCGACGAGGATCTCGCCCCCGTCCTGGTAGGCGACGATCGACGGCGTGGTGCGCGCACCCTCGCTGTTCTCGATCACCTTGGTGGTGTTGCCTTCCATGATCGCGACGCACGAATTGGTCGTGCCCAGGTCGATGCCGATGATCTTTGCCATGTTCTTCTCCAGAGATTGAATTCGAATGGGATCGAGTTGTGGACAGCGAGGTTGTTTTTCAAGCGAGGCGTCAGCTCGACGCGCTTACTGTCACGAGGGCCGGCCGCAGCACGCGGTCGGCGATCAGGTAGCCCTTTTGCAGCACCGCGACGATCGTGTTCGGCTCCTGCGGTGCCGGCACGACGCTGATCGCCTGGTGCTGGTGCGGGTCGAACTTCGTTGCCGGCGCCGGGTTGATCTCGAGGACCTTGTTTCGCACCAGCGCCGCACTCAACTGCCGAAGCGTCGCGTGCACGCCCTCGAGCAGTTGCTCGGGAGTGGCCGATGGAATGGCGATCGCCGCCTCCAGGCTGTCCTTCACGGGCAGCAGGTTTTCAGCGAAGGCCTCGACCGCGTACTTGCGCGCCTTGGCCACTTCTTCCTCGGCGCGGCGCCGGGTGTTCTCGGCCTCGGCCTTGGCGCGTAGAAAGGCGTCGGACAACTCGGCGTGGCGGGCTTCGAGGTCGGCAGCCGGGGCGTTGGCAACAGACGACGGCGCCGCGCCGGAGCCGTTCGAAGGGGAGGAGGGTGAGGCGCCGGCAGTCGCGGCGCCTGCGGGCGGTGGAGTGTGCTCGTCGGTCATCCACTGGACTTGAGGCACATCCCCTTGCCTTTCAAGGGGCTTCTTGCGTCGCCGCGTCGGCGATTTCGCTCAATCCGTGTCGACCGACGCGCTCCAGCGGTTCCAGTCGGCAAGCTGGCGGCGGTCTCGCTTGGTCGGCCGGCCGGCTTCGATGGCGGCGGCCGGCTCGGGCTGCTCCTTACGACGGGCCGCCGCGGCCAGCCGGCGCTCGACGCTTTCGGGCGTCTCCTCGTACCAGGTCTGCGCCACCGACGCCGGGCCGCGCATCCGGCCCAGGGCGCGGACCACGACCGTGCGCGTCAGCTCCGCCTGACGCAGGTCGATGCTGTCGCCCTCGTGGAGTTCACGGGAGGCCTTGGCCGCCTGGCCGTTGACCGAGACCCGTCCCTTGCCGATTTCCTCGGCGGCGAGGGCGCGCGTCTTGAAGAAGCGCGCCGCCCAGAGCCACTTGTCGAGCCGAAGCTTTTCCATCAGTGCCTGTGCGTTGCCCGAAGCATGCTTCGGGAGGGCAAGCGACGTGCCGCGGCCGGGCAGGGCGTCAGAAGATCCAGAGGCTGTCCTTGGGGATCTCTAGCCACTGGTCGCCCGGCGCCAGCGCCGCCGGGCCGTAGGCGCGCAGACGCAGATCCTGGCGGTGGAACAGGTGCTCCCAGCGGTCGCCGAGAAACATCGAAGCGACGAGCGGCAGCTTGAGGGTGTTCTCGCCCTCGCCGGCGGCCAGCCGGACGCGCTCGAGCCGCACCATGCCGGTCACCTTGACGGCGTCGCCGGCGCTGCCTCGCGCTTCGCCCCAGAGCTGCCAGCCGTCGCCGGCAAGCAGGGCCGCAGTGCCACGCCGCTCGACGACCTTGCCCTCGATCCGGTTGTTGCTGCCCATGAAATCGGCGACGAACAGGGTGTTCGGCTTGCCGTACAGCTCCTGCGGCGTGCCCTGCTGCTCGATGACGCCGTTGTTCAGCAGCAGGATGCGGTCCGACATCGCCATCGCTTCGTTCTGGTCGTGCGTGACGACGAGCGCCGAGAGCCGCATCTTCAGGATCAGCTCGCGCAGCCAGGCGCGCGCTTCCTCGCGCAGCTTGGCGTCGAGGTTGGAGAGCGGCTCGTCCATGAGGATGACGGGCGGGTTGTAGACGAGGGCGCGGGCGATCGCGACGCGCTGCTGCTGGCCGCCGGAGAGCTGATGCGGGAAGCGGTCGCCGAGGCGGCCGAGGCCGAGGTTGCCGAGCGCGGAATCGACGCGCAGCCTGGTCTCGGCGCTCGTCGCCTTGCGCAGCTTCAGGCCATAGGCGACGTTGTCGAAGACGGTCTTGTGCGGCCAGAGTGCGTACGACTGGAAGACCAGGCCGAGGTTGCGCTTCTCGGCCGGCACCTCGAGCTTGGCGGCCGGGTCGAACACGGCGCGGTCCTCGATGCGGATCGTGCCGCGATGCGGCAGCTCGAGGCCGGCGACGGCACGCAACAGCGTCGTCTTGCCGCTGCCCGAAGGCCCGAGCAGGGAGACGACCTCGCCCTGCGCGAGCTGCATCGACACGCCCTTCAGGATGGCGTTGTCGCCGTAGGAAAGGTGCAGGTCGTCGACGCGCAGCTTGGTCGATGCCACGGCGGACGAGGCGGCGGACGCGCCGGCCAGGGGAGGAGCGTCAATCATGCAGTTTCACTCCGAACCGCAGTGCCACCGTGAGGCCGATGCCCACCAGCAGCACGTTGATCGACGACAGCGCGGCGACCATGTCGGCTGCGCCCGTTCCCCACAGCGAGACGAGCAGCGAGCCGATCACCTCGGTGCCCGGGCCGAGCAGGTAAACACCGGTCGAGTACTCGCGCTCGAAGATCATGAAGACGAGCAGCCAGCTGGCGAGCAGGCCGTAGCGGATCAGCGGCAGCGTGACGTCACGGCTGACCTGGCCGCGCGTCGCGCCGGTGCTGCGCGCGGCCTCTTCGAGCTCGGGACCGACCTGCAGCAGCGAGCTCGAGACCAGCCGCATGCCGTAGGCCAGCCAGACGACGGTGTAGGCGATCCACAAGCTGATGATGGTCGAGCGCAACGGTGCCAGCGGCGGGAAGAAGAGGAAGACCCAGAGGAAGGCCAGGCCGGCGAGCAGGCCGGGCACGGCGCGCGGCACGAGCACGAGGTAGTCGACGAAGCGCGACCAGGCGTCGGCCTTGCGATGCGTGGCCAGGCCGACGGCGGTGTAGCAGACCACCGCGAGTCCGCCGCCGATGACGCCGATCAACACCGTGTTGAGGATGCCGCGCACCAGCGTCGGCTGCGCGAACACCTCGCGGAAGTTGTCGAGCGTCAGCACCTCGGTCAGGCGCACGCCTTCGCCCCAGTTGGTGACCAGCGCACGCAGGGCGATGCCGGAGATCGGCACGACGATGGTGAGGAAGAGCCAGAGCGCGAGGATCGCCGCGGCGACCCAGCGCCAGCCGCCCAGCGGCAGCGGCCGTTGCCGGCCCGCCTTGCCCTTGACGGTGATGTACTTGCCGGCATTGCGCAGCAGGAAGCGCTGCAGCATGACGAGCGGAAAAGTCATGGCGACGATGCAGACCGCGACCGCCGCCATCAGGTGGTACGACGGCGTGCCGAGCTTGTTGGTGAGCTTGTAGAGATAGGTGGCGAGCACAAGGTGACCTTCGGGATCGCCGAGCACCAGCGGCAGGCCGAAAATCTCGAAGCCGAGAAAGAAGACGAGCACACCCGAGAAGAGTAGCGACGGCGTGACCATCGGCAGGCTGACGTCGCGCGCCACCTGGAACGGCGACGAGCCGGTCATGCGCGCCGCCTCCTCGACATCGGAGCCCAAGCTCTTCAGCGCCGAGGACGAATAGAGGTAGACGTGCGGCACGTGTGTCAGGCCGGCGATGACGGCGATGCCGGTCAGCGAATAGACGTTCCACGGCACGCCGCCGAACAGGTCCTTGGCCCAGACCGAATAAAAGCCCACCGGCCCGGCCGAGACGACGTAGCCGAAGCCGAGCACCATCGGTGAGACGAACACCGGGATCAGCAGCAGCGGCTCGATCCAGCCGCGCCCCGGCAGGTCGGTGCGGATCATGAGGAAGGCGAGGATGCCGCCGAGCGGCACGGCGATCAACGCCATCGCGCCGGCGATCACCAGCGAGTTCTTCAGCGCATCCCAGAAGTCGCTGTCGTCGAAGATGAACGCGAACGCGCCGAGGCTGGCCTTGTGCGGCATGAAGAACGGCGCATCGAGCAGGCTCTGATAGAAGATCAGGCCGAGCGGCAGGAAGACGGCCAGGGCCGTCACGCCGATGACGCCGCCGCGGGCGAGTGAAATCCGCATGGGAAAGCGCGACGGCGCGGTGGGCTACTTGCCGGCCTTTATCGCCGCCTGCCACTGCTTGATGAAGTCGAGGCGCTTGGTCTGGTCGAGGTAGACGAGCAGGTCGGTGCTGACCGGGATCGGCTTGGCGGCGGCGCCGAGCAGCTTGGTGTAGCCGGCCACCGTCATCTCGCCTTCGACGTCGGCGCGGATCGAGCCGAGCTCGGACTGGTTGGCGATGATGGTCTGGCCGCGCTTGGAAAGGATGTAGTCGATCCACAGCTTGGCCGCGTTCGGGTTCTTCGCGGTCTTCGAGGCGAACATGACGCGCGACATGACGAGCGCGTAGTCCTTCGGCAGGACGATGCCGATCGACGGGTCCTTCTTGGCGCGCAGCGCGGCGTAGGAGTTGAAGATGTTGAAGCCAAGCAGGTTTTCGCCCGAGCTGATGCGTTCCATCATCGTGCCGGCGCTCGACTGCACGCGCGGGCCGACGACGCCGAGCGCCTTGACCATGTCCCAGAACTGCGGGTTGTACTTGCTGTCCTGCGTGATCAGCATGAAGCCGACGCCGGACTTCTCGATGTCGTAGGTCGTGACCTTGCCCTTGAGCTTGTCGGTCTTGGTCGTGAAGACGCGCAGCAGGTCGGCGTGGCTTTGCGGGATCTCGTCGCCGCTCAAGAGGCGCTTGTTGTAGACGATGGCGAGCGGCTCGTAGGTGGTGCCGAAGGCCTCGTTCTTCCACACCGCCCACGAAGGCAGGCTGGCGATCTCGGGCGAGGCGTAGGTCATCGCGCCACCGTCGTTGACGAGCTTGATCTGCAGGTCCATCGCCGAGCTCCAGAGCACGTCGGCGGAGCCGGCGTTGGCCGCCCTCTCGCTGATGAAGCGGTTGTAGACCTCGGTCGAGTTCATGTCGTTGTATTCGACCGAAATGCCGGGATAGAGCGCGCCGAAGTCCTTGATCAGAAAGCCGGCGGCTGCCGTGTCGGTGGTGCTGTAGACGACGACCTTGCCTTCTTTCTTGGCGGCGGCGATGGTGTCTGCGTAGTTGGCCGGGTAGCCGGCGGGAACCTGGGCGTTGGCATGGAGGGAGGCCAGCGCCGTCGCGGCCCCGAGGACGATTGCAACGAGTCTCATGTCTTCTCACTCAACGCGAAGGGGAGCGGCCGACGCGATCGTGGCATCGGCCTTCGGACAGCGGCGACTATCACGCGGCAGGAGCGCCGCCGCAACCGGCCGAACCCGAATCTCAGGCCGTCGCACCCGCGGCGATGGCACGCTGGCGCCGCCGCTCCAGAGCATCCCGGTCGCCGTCGGCGGGCGAGTGCTCCCAGCCTTGCATGTGCCGGATCGCGATGCCGGCAAGCGCGGCGATGCCTTCATGCTGGTCGTTGAGGCAGGGTACGTAGCTGAACTCCTTGCCGCCGGCGCCGAGGAAGGCGGCGCGCGCCTCCTGGTCGATCTCTTCGAGCGTTTCCAGGCAGTCGGCGGCGAAGCCCGGGCACATCACGTCGACCCGGCCGACGCCTTTTTGCGCCAGCGTCACGAGCGTCGGTGCGGTGTAGGGCTTGAGCCATTCGGCCTTGCCGAAGCGGCTCTGGAAGGTGACGACCATCGCGTCGTCGCGCAGCTTCAGCCGCTCGGCGAGCAGCCGCCCGGTCTTCAGGCATTCGCAGTGATAGGGGTCGCCAAGCTCGAGTGTGCGCCGCGGCACGCCGTGAAAGCTCAGCACCAGCTTGTCGGGCCGGCCATGCATCATCCAGTGGTCGTCGAGGCGTTTGGCAAGCGCGCCAATGTAGCCCGCGTCGTCGTGATAGTGCTTGACGAAGCGCAGCTCGGGGACGTTGCGCACCCGCTTCATCCATGCGGCGACTTCGTCGCCGACGCTTGCCGTAGTCGACGCCGCGTATTGCGGATAGAGCGGCAGCACGAGCACGCGGTCGGCGCCCTCGGCCTTCAGCGCGTCGAGCACGCTGGCGATCGAGGGCTGGCCGTAGCGCATGGCATGGCGAACGAGCACTGGATGGCCGCGCTGGCCGAGATAGCCGCGCAACAGCAGTGCCTGCTTCTCGGTCCAGACCTTGAGCGGCGACCCGTCGGCGGTCCAGATGCTCGCGTACTTGCGCGCCGAGCGCGCCGGCCGCACGCGCAGGATCACGCCGTGCAGGATCGGCCACCAGAGCAGACGCGGAATCTCGACGACGCGCGAGTCGCTCAGAAACTGCGCGAGATAGCGGCGGACGGCCGCCGGCGTCGCCTCGTCGGGCGTGCCGAGGTTGCAGAGCAGCACCGCGGTCTTGGCGACCTTGCCGTGGGCGAAGCCGGATTCAGAAGCGACGCTCATCGGCTCGCGGGCACTCGCACGGTGGCCACTCCGGGCCGTCAGGACTTGAGCCCGAACTCGAACGGGGTCTGGCGCTGCGTGTCGGCGAACTTCATGACCTCGAAGCGCACGCAGGGGCTGACCGGCTCGGTCGGCGGCGTGCCGAGACCGATCACGCCGGTGCCGTGCAGAGTGCAGGCGCCGCGCCGGAGGCTGATGATCTCCGGGTCGTTGTCGAAGCGGACGTAGGTGCCGTTGTAGCTGAGGTCGGTGAGCTGGAAGGTGCCGCCGTGCCAGTCGATCCGCGCATGCGACCGCGAGACGCGGTTGTCGTCGATGATGTAGGTCGCCTGGGGGCTCCGGCCGAGCACGACCGGCAGGCTGGTGCCGGAGTAGATGCGGTTGAGGTCGAGCCAGACGAGGCGGATGCCTTCCGGCTCGATCGAAGCGGGTGCCATGTCGCCGAAGGCCGTCGCCGCCGTGTCGCCGAATCGGCGGACTGCCTCGAGAAGGTGCACATGCACCGGCTCGACCCGGCCGCGCAGCTGCATCCGGTCGAGGCTGCGGAAGCGCGATCGTTCCCAGTCCTCGAGGCCTTCGACGACGGCGAGCGTCGCCAGCGTCTCGTTGTCGCCAGCGTGGTCGATCAAGCGCGCCGCGACGTTGACGGCGTCGCCGAATACGTCGCCCGACATCTCGACGACCTCGCCGTGGTCGAGGCCGCATTGCAGCTTGAGCGAGACCATGGGCCGCGTTTCCTGCGCATCGGGCGAGTCGTTCGACGCCTGTCCGGGGAGGCCGATTCGTGCCAACGCGTCGTGCATGTCGTCGGCCGCGCCGACGCCGGCCGACGGGCCGGGAAAGATCGCCATCAAGCCGTCGCCGAGTGTTTTCACGACCCGGCCACCGTGCTCGTCGACGACGCGCGCGAGCAGGGCGACGCTTTGCGTGACGACGGCGGTCGCGTCTGCGTTGCCGAGCGTCTCGTACATGTAGGTGCTGCCGCGCAAGTCGGCAAAGAGGACGGTACGTTGGAAGACCTGGGTCATGCCGGAAGGTGCCTGCGGCGCATCGCTCGGAAGTTTATAGCGGTCTGCGCACCAAAAAGGGTTCCGGCCTCGCGGCGGGAACCCTCTTCTTGGCGACGCGCGATCAGAGCGTGTCGAGGTAGGTGCGCAGCTTGTCCGAGCGGCTCGGGTGCTTGAGCTTGCGGATCGCCTTGGCCTCGATCTGGCGGATCCGCTCGCGCGTCACGTCGAACTGCTTGCCGACTTCCTCGAGCGTATGGTCGGTCGACATCTCGATGCCGAAGCGCATGCGCAGCACCTTGGCCTCGCGCGGCGTCAGCGAGTCGAGGATGTCCTTGACCACGTCGCGCAGGCCGGCCTGCATCGCCGCCTCGATCGGCGCGGTGTTGTTGGTGTCCTCGATGAAGTCGCCCAGGTGCGAGTCGTCGTCGTCGCCGATCGGCGTCTCCATGGAGATCGGCTCCTTGGCGATCTTCATGATCTTCCTGATCTTGTCCTCGGGGATCTCCATCTTCTCGGCCAGCGTCGGTGCGTCGGGCTCGAAGCCGAACTCCTGCAAGTGCTGGCGCGAGAGGCGATTCATCTTGTTGATCGTCTCGATCATGTGCACCGGGATGCGGATGGTGCGCGCCTGGTCGGCGATCGAGCGCGTGATCGCCTGGCGGATCCACCAGATCGAGGCCAAGGCCCTGAGGAAACTGCGCCACCCCTCGCGGTCCGAGCGGCTTAAGAGCTTTCTCGACCAGGAAGGCTGAACGCGAGTCAGGAGCACGGGCCGCCGCGGACTGGTCGGGGCGGCCCGTTTCTTTTC
>JANXWR010000097.1 GCA_025351025.1 Burkholderiales bacterium
CTTCGGTCGTCGCCATCCGCCATGAAGGCGGCCCCAACGGCAAGAAAACCATCCAGGCCGTCGGCAAGGAAGCCAAGGCCATGCTCGGCAAGGTGCCGGGCATTCAGCGTCGCCGTCCAGCGGCCGCGGATCTTGCGCACGAGCACGTCGGGTGTGATGTACTGCGTCGCCGCCGACTCGACCGACCATCCCGGCCTCGGGTTGAGATGGCGGATGCGTTCGCAGACGGCTTCGATCGTCGCCGGCGACTTCTTCAGCAAGCGGGCGAGGCCGTTGACATCGTGCTGCGCCAGACGATCGAGATGGTCGGTGACGATGCGGCGTGCCGCTTCGCGTTCGTCCTCGTCCTCGATCGTGTCGACCTGCAGTTGCAGGCACTCGGAGACGTTGCGCGCGCCGACGCCGCAGGGGTCGAGCGACTGCACCCGCTTCAGGGCGATCAGCATCTCCGACTCGTCGACCTCGGGCAGCATGCCGCTGGTCGCCGCGAGCTCGTCGAGGGGCGTGCGCAGATAGCCGTCGTCGTCGAGCGATTCGACGATGGCGCAGGCCAGCGCGTGGTCACGCGGCGTCAGCGGCAGGACGTTGATCTGCGTGTGCAGATGGGTGCGCAGGCCGATCTCGGCGGCGATCAGCTCGAGCGCGCCGAGCTCGCCCTCCGAGCCGTGCGTACGTACGCTCGACGACGACTGCTGCCAGCTGTCGCGCTCGTACGGCGAGTCGCCGATCGTCGAATCCGCGTCGCCGGCATGGAGGTCGACGGCCGGGCCGGCGGTACCGTCGTCGCCGCCCGGTGCGTCGTGCGCGGACTCCTCGATTTCGAGAAAGGGGTTGCGTCCCATCGCCTCGTGCACTTCCTGGGCAAAATCGAGAGACGACAACTGCAACAGGCGGACCGCGTGCTGGAGCCGGGGCGTCACGGTATGCTGTTGGCGTTGGCTGGTTCGCAGCGCGGGAAATGTCATGCGGCGGGCCTCGGGAAAAAGTCGGTTCGGGCCCGGCGATCCGGGCGCTTGGCGAGCATCGAAGGGGCCTTTACGCAACCCCCGTGCCACTCGCTGCGCGTCGCCGCCGCAACCGGGCATGCCCGCCAATGACACGTTGGAAGGGCTCGTCATGGGTGGCTTGCGTCGGTCTTGCCGAGCATCGCTTGCGGCAACATTTGCCGGAACGAATCGCACTCCTTGCGCATCGCGCGGGCCTCGCGCGAACGCAAGGCGCCACGTGCCCGGTGAGGCGCCGCCGGCACGAGGCTTGCACCGCCGCGCCCACCCACCACGCCGTGGCGGCTCTTCCAACGACTGATCGCGACCCGCCATGACCGAGCTTCCGACGCCAGGCGCCGAAATCCCCGCGCCGCCAGCGACGCCGCCGCAGCAGCAGCCGCCGGCGACGCGACCGTTGCCGCCGACGCCGGAGACACCCGAAGCCGTGCCCGTGCCGATCGACGACCCCCGGCCGCCCGGCGCGCCGGCACCGGTGCGCGAGCCGACGTGGCCGGCGCCGATCTCCGGCCGATGAGCGCGTCGGCACCGGCGGCGGCTCGCCGCGCTGCAGCCGCGAATCCGGCGCCGCAAGCGCCGTCCGGTCTGGTCTGGGTCAGCGACGACAAGCCCGGCATCCGGCGCGAACGGATCGGCGACGGCTTCGCCTACCGCGGCGTCGACGGCCAGCGCATTCGTCGCGCCGACGAGCTGAAGCGCATTCGCGCGCTCGCCATTCCGCCGGCCTACGAGCAGGTCTGGATCTGCATGCGCCCGAACGGCCACCTTCAGGCGACCGGTCGCGACGCGCGCGGCCGCAAGCAATACCGCTATCACGCCGAGTGGCGGCAAGCCCGCGACGCCGGCAAGTTCGAGCGCATGCTCGAGTTCGGCGCGGCGTTGCCGCGCATCCGCGCCCGGGTCAGGGCCGACCTGGCGGCGCCGGTCGGGGCGACGCCGCGCCGGGAGACGGTGCTGGCGACGCTGGTCCGCCTGCTCGACACGACGCTGGTGCGCATCGGCAACGACGAATACGCGCGGACCAACCGCTCGTACGGCCTGACCACCTTGCGCAACCGTCATGCAGACGTCAAGGGCAGCCGCCTGTACCTGCGCTTTCGCGGCAAGAGCGTCATCGAGCACGACGTGAGCCTCGACGATCCACGCGTCGCCCGCGTCGTGCGGCGCTGCCAGGCGATGCCCGGCCAGGATCTGTTCCAGTACGAGGACGAGGCGGGCGTCGTGCACGCCGTCGGCTCGGCCGACGTCAACGACTACCTGCGCGAGGTGGCCGGCGACGAGTTCACGGCCAAGGACTTCCGCACCTGGCACGGCAGCGTTCATGCGCTTGACCTGTGGGCCGGGGAATGCGAGGTCGATGGCGCAGCGCGGCGACGGCCGAACGAGTTGCTCGCCGAAGTCGCCAAGCGCCTGCGCAACACCGTCGCGGTGTGCAAGAAGGCCTACGTCCACCCGCGCGTTCTCGAGGCGCTGTCCACGCCTGCCGACGCCGCCTCGCTCGCGTCGAGGAAGATGCCGCGCCGCGCCGGTCTGAGCAGCGCCGAGCGACGCCTGCTCGCCTTTCTCGGCTCTCGCTGAGCCCGCGCGCCGCGCTTGCGGAAGGCTCGGCCGCGACCCTATACTCTACCTACCGGTCGGTCGAAGATACTGGCCGCCAAGAAATGCCGAGACGGTATCCATCGCCGCCCGATCGAGGAGACAAGACCGTGGAAGAACCGCTCGTCCTGGTGACGCACGACACCGGCGTCCGCACCCTGACGCTGAACCGCCCGAAGGCGCTGAACAGCTTCACCGCCGCGATGCACACCGAGCTGGCGGCGGCGCTCGAGTCCGCGGCCGGCGACCCGCAGGTGCGCTGCCTAGTCCTCACCGGCAGCGGCCGCGGCTTCTGCGCCGGCCAGGATCTGGCCGATCCGTCGGTCGCGCCCAACCTCGAGCCCGGCGCTGCGCCGACCGACGTCGGCGCCACCGTCGAGCGCTACTACAAGCCGCTCGCCTTGCGCGTGCGCGCCATGCCGATACCAGTGATCGCCGCCGTCAACGGCGTCGCCGCTGGCGCCGGTGCGAACCTGGCGCTGTGCTGCGATCTCGTCATCGCCAAGCGCTCGGCCAGCTTCATCCAGGCCTTCGCGAAGATCGGCCTGGTGCCCGATTGCGGTGGCACCTGGCTGCTGCCCAGGCTGGTCGGCCGGGCCCGGGCGATCGGCCTCGCCATGCTCGGCGACAAGCTGCCTGCCGAGGACGCCGAGCGACTGGGCCTGATCTGGAAGTGCGTCGACGAGCTCGTCTTCGACGCCGAGGTCCGCGCAATCGCGCAACGCCTGGTCGCGATGCCGACGCGCGCCCTGGTCGCCGCACGCGCCGCCATCGACGCGGCGCAGCAGCTCGACTTCGCGGCCGCGCTCAGCCATGAAGCCGGCCTGCAAAGCGACCTCGGCGCCTCGCACGACTACCTCGAGGGCGTCGCCGCCTTCATGGCCAAGCGCGTGCCGGTGTTCACCGATCGCTGAAGGCGAATGCAGGCCGTCGCCAATCCCACGCCTGCCGCCATTGCGGCGCACATGTTCGCCGACGACCGTGCCTCGCGCGGCCTCGGCATGTCGATCGCGAGCGTCGGTGTCGGCACGGCGACGCTGACCATGACAGTGCGCGACGACATGCTCAATGGCCACGAGATCTGCCACGGCGGCTTCATCACGACGCTCGCCGACTCGGCCTTCGCGGTCGCTTGCAACGCCGGCAACATCGTCACTGTCGCGGCCGGGTTGACGGTCGATTTCCTGGCCCCGGCGCACCGCGGCGACCTGCTCACCGCTCAGGCGACCGAGGTGTCGCGCAGCGGTCGCACCGGCGTCTACGACATGGTCGTCACCAACCAGCACGGGGCGCGCGTCGCCCTCGTCCGTGGCCGCTCGCACAGTCTGCCCGGTCGCGCCGTGATCCCGGCGAAGGAGACGGGCCGATGACCGCGAAGCGACCACTGCCCGGCGAGCTCGAGCCGATCGAGCGGGCCAGCCAGGACGAGCTGCGGGCTCTGCAGCTGCAGCGGCTGCAATGGAGCCTGAAGCACGCCTACGACGACGTGCCGCATTACCGTCAGGCGTTCGACGCGAAGGGCGTTCGTCCGTCGGACCTGAAATCGCTGGCCGATCTGGCGAAGTTTCCTTTCACCGTCAAGAGCGATCTGCGCAATACCTATCCGTTCGGCATGTTCGCGGTGCCTCGGGAGCGCGTGGCGCGCATCCACGCGTCGTCGGGGACGACCGGCAAGCCGACCGTCGTCGGCTACACGCTGAAGGACATCGATACCTGGGCCGACCTGGTCGCGCGCTCGATCCGCGCCGCCGGCGGCCGGCCCGGCGACATGGTGCATGTCGCCTACGGCTACGGCCTCTTCACCGGCGGCCTCGGCGCGCACTACGGGGCAGAGCGGGCCGGCTGCACGGTGATCCCGATGTCGGGCGGCCAGACCGAGAAGCAGGTCCAGCTGATCCTCGACCTGAAGCCGAACATCATCATGGTCACGCCCTCGTACATGCAGGTGTTGATCGAGGAGCTGAACCGCCAGGGCATCGATCCGCGCTCGACCAGCCTCGAGATCGGCATCTTCGGCGCCGAGCCCTGGACCGAAGCAATGCGCCACGAGATCGAGACGAACGCCGGCATCGACGCGGTCGACATCTACGGCCTCTCGGAAGTGATGGGCCCCGGCGTCGCCAGCGAATGCATCGAGACCAAGGACGGTCCAGTGATCTGGGAAGACCACTTCTATCCCGAGATCATCGATCCCGAGAGCGGCGAGGTGCTGCCCGACGGCGAAGAGGGCGAGCTCGTCTTCACGACGTTGACCAAGGAAGCGTTGCCGGTCATCCGCTATCGCACCCGTGACCTGACGCGCCTGCTGCCGCCGACGGCGCGGGCGATGCGCCGCATGGGCAAGATCGTCGGCCGCAGCGACGACATGCTGATCATCCGTGGCGTCAATCTCTTCCCGACACAGATCGAGGAACTGGTGCTCAAGCACGGCCAGCTCTCCGGGCAATACCAGCTGGTCGTTACGCGCGAAGGCAATCTCGACGCTGTCGAGGTCCGCTGCGAGTTGCTGCCGGCGCATGCCGAAGCCGATCGCGCCGCCGTCGCCGTGGCGCTGCGGCAGCGCATCAAGACGCTGATCGGCATCACCACGGCAGTGACGGTCGGCCTGCCCGACTCGCTGGAACGCACGCTCGTCGGCAAGGCGCGTCGCGTCATCGACCAGCGCCGCAAATAGACCAAGGATTCAGCCATGTACACGCAAGCGATGGACACGATGGGCAAGGACCGCGAAGACGCGCCCAAGCCTGTGCGCTCGGCCGAAGAGGCCGCGCACCAGCAAGAATTCGACGCGCGCATCGACGCCGGCGAGTTCATCGAGGCCAAGGACTGGATGCCCGAGAACTACCGGCGCACCCTGGTGCGGCAGATCAGCCAGCACGCCCACTCCGAGATCGTCGGCATGCTGCCCGAAGGCAACTGGATCAGCCGTGCACCGACCTTGAAGCGGAAGGCGATCCTGCTCGCCAAGGTGCAGGACGAAGCGGGCCACGGCCTCTATCTCTACGCCGCAGCCGAGACGCTCGGCACCTCGCGCGATCAGCTCTATGAGGCCCTGCATTCGGGCAAGGCCAAGTACAGCTCGATTTTCAACTACCCGACCCTGACCTGGGCCGACATGGGTGTGATCGGCTGGCTCGTCGACGGCGCGGCGATCATGAATCAGGTGCCGCTCTGCCGCTGCTCCTATGCGCCGTATGCGCGGGCGATGGTGCGCATCTGCCGCGAAGAATCGTTCCACCAGCGGCAGGGCTTCGAGGCGCTGCTGACGATGATGAGCCACGGCAGCGAGGCGCAGAAGGCGATGGTGCAGGATGCGGTCGACCGCTGGTGGTGGCCGAGCCTGATGATGTTCGGGCCGCCCGATGCCGACTCGCCGAATTCGGAGCAGTCGATGCGCTGGGGCATCAAGCGCATCAGCAACGACGACCTGCGCCAGAAGTTCGTCGACGCGACGGTCGAGCAGTCCAAGCTGCTCGGCGTGACCATGCCCGACCGCGAGCTTCGCTGGAACGAAGAACGCCAGAGCTACGATTTCGGCGTGATCGACTGGAAGGAGTTCTGGCAGGTCGTCGGCGGCGACGGGCCATGCAATCGCGAGCGCCTGGCGGCGCGGGTCAAGGCCTGGGACGAAGGCGCCTGGGTTCGCGACGCGGCGATGGCGCATGCGTCCAAGCAGACCTACCAGGAGGCCGCATGAGTAACCCTCGCCCCAGCCCTCTCCCGCACGCGGAAGAGGGAGCAAGCAGCACGGTGAACCCTCTCCCGCTTGCGGGAGAGGGCAGGGTGAGGGCGATGGCGAATGCAACCGAATGGCCGTTGTGGGAAGTTTTCGTGCGCAGCAAGGCCGGCCTCGACCACAAGCATTGCGGCAGCCTGCATGCCGCCGATCCGCAGATGGCGATCCAGCTCGCCCGCGACGTCTACACGCGGCGCCAGGAAGGGACGAGCGTCTGGGTGGTTCGCTCCGACCAGATCACGGCCAGCGACCCCGGAGACAAAGCGGCGTATTTCGATCCGATGGCCGACAAGGTCTATCGCCATCCGACCTTCTACGAGCTGCCGAAGTCGCTCGACCACATGTGATCGGCCGCTGATGCAAGCCTCGATCAGCGTTTCTCGCGAGCCGTCGGTGCAGTACCTGCTGCGCATCGGCGACACCTGCCTGATCCTTGCGCAGCGCCTCGCCGAGTGGAGCGGCCACGCGCCAGTGGTCGAAGAAGACATCGCGCTCTCGAACATGGCGCTCGACCTGGTCGGCCAGGCGCGCGCGGTGCTGACTCGCGCCGGCCGGCTCGAGGCCGAGTTGGGCGCTGCCATGCACGACGAAGACCAGCTCGCCTTCCTGCGCGACGAGCGCGACTTTCGGAACCTCACGGTGGTCGAGCTGCCGCGCGGCGATTTCGCCGTGACGACGCTGCGCAACTTCGCCCTCGCCACCTTCCTCAAGCTGCTCTGGCTGCGCCTCGAGCGGTCGAGCGACGCCGAGCTGGCCGGCATCGCCGGCAAGGCGGTCAAGGAGGCGCGCTATCACCAGGAGCACGCCGCCGACTGGGTGGTCCGCCTCGGCGACGGCACGGCCGAGTCGGCGGCGCGCATGAAGGCCGCGCTCGACCTGCTCTGGCCTTACGTCGCCGAGATCTTCGAGAGCGACGAGGTCGACGCGCACGCCGCCGCCTCGAGGCTCGGCCCGCGCTGGTCCGAGCTGCGTGACGACTGGCGTGCCGAGTTCGACGACGTCGTCGCCGCCGCGCGGCTGACGATGCCGGCGGACCGGAGCTTTCGCAGCACCGGCAAGGCCGGGCGGCACAGCGAGCACCTCGGCTACATCCTGGCCGAGATGCAGCATCTGCAGCGCACGTTCCCGGGAGGGGTGTGGTGAGCGAGGTTCTCGCGCTGTCGCGAGTCGAGCGCGCCTGGACCGTGCTCGACCGCGTGCTCGACCCCGAAGTGCCGGTCGCCTCGGTGCGCGACCTCGGCATCGTCCGCGACGTGGTCGAGACCGGCGAAGGTTTGACGGTCATCGTCACGCCGACCTATTCCGGCTGCCCGGCCACCGAAGTCATTGAGAAAAGCATCGTCGATGCGCTCGTCGCCGACGGCCTCGGCCCGGTCCGCGTCGAGATGCGGCGCGCTCCCGCATGGACCACGGACTGGATGAGCGAGAAGGGCCGTCGCCAACTACGCGAATACGGAATCGCGCCGCCCGGACCGGTGGCCGCGGAGCTGGGCGCGCCGCTGCGCTTCATGCCGCGCCAGCCGCCCAAGTCGTTGGCCTGCCCGCGTTGCGAGAGCACGAACACGGAACGGATCTCGGCCTTCGGCGCCACCGCCTGCAAGGCGCTCTGGCGCTGCAAGGCCTGCGGCGAGCCGTTCGAACACTTCAAGCCGATCTGAGTCATGACAATCCGACGGCGCGTCACTTCGTTCCCTGCCCCCAGCGGGGGCCGTGACGCTCTTGGGGCGGCCCGGCTGGCGTCGCGATGAGCATTCATTTCCACCCGCTGAAGATCCGCGGCGTTCGCCCCGATACCGACGAGGCGGTCATCGTCTCGTTCGACGTGCCCGACGAGCTGAGCGAGTCTTTTCGCTTCACCCAGGGTCAGCACCTGACCTTGCGCAACACCATCGACGGCAGCGATGAGCGACGTTCCTATTCGATCTGCGCCGGAGTGGATGACGGCGAGCTGCGCGTCGGCATCCGCAAGGTGCCCGGCGGGCGCTTCTCGACCTGGATCCACGAATCGCTGAAGGCCGGCGACACGGTCCAGGTGATGGCACCCGAAGGCCGCTTCTTCGTGCCGCTAGCCCCGCATGCCGCGCGCCACTACCTCGGCATCGCCGGCGGCAGCGGCATCACGCCCATCCTCTCGATCATGAAGACCGTGCTCGCCGCCGAGCCGCAGTCGCGCTTCACCCTGATCTACGGCAACCGAAAGCTCCGCTCGACGATGTTTCTCGAGGACCTCGAGGATCTGAAGAACCGCTATCTCTCGCGCCTCACGCTGCACCTCGTCTTCTCGCAGGAGTCGACCGACCTGCCGCTCTACAGCGGCCGGATCGGGCGCGACAAGATCGGCGAGTTCCTGGCCGCGCTGGTCGACCCGAAAGGCGTCGACCACGCCTTCGTCTGCGGGCCGCACGGCGTCAACGACGAGGCCGAGGCGGCGCTGCTCGCCGCTGGCGTCGCGCCGGAGAAGATCCACATCGAGCGCTTCGGCATCCCCGACACCGAAGGCGACGCGCGCCGCGCCCTGAACGAGGTGCAGGAAGGCGACGCCGCCGACGCACAGGTGACGATCATTCGCGACGGCGTGAGCAAGACGATCGAGTTCCACGCCTACCAGGGCAACATCCTCGACGCGGCGGCGGCGGCCGGGCTCGAGGTGCCGTTCTCCTGCAAGTCGGGCGTCTGCTGCACCTGCCGCGCCAAGCTGGTCGAAGGCGAGGTGCGCATGGCGCGCAATTTTGCGCTCGAGAAGCACGAGGTCGCGGCCGGCTTCGTGCTGACCTGCCAGTCGCATCCGCTGACCGAGCGAGTCGTCCTTTCGTTCGACGAGCGCTAAGCAGCGAAATGGACCCCCACGCTCACTCCGTTCGCTGCCCGCCGAGGGGGCGCTCAGCGCCCTTGGGGCGGCCCGGCGGGCGTTGACATGCCCCGCGGACGCGCCAGAGGCTACGACGACCATCGCGAGCAGATCCTCGCCCGCGCCGCGAAGCTGTTCGCGAAGCGCGGCTACACCGCGACCTCGATGAACGAGGTGGCCGAGGCCTGCGGCGTCTCCAAGCCTTCGCTCTACCACTACGTGCAGGACAAGCAGCAGCTGCTCGTCGAGATCGCCGCCGCGCACATCGCGCGGCTCGAGGCGCTGGTCGACGAGGTCGGCGCCGAGACGCACAGCCCCGAGGCGCGCGTGCGCCGCCTCATCGCCGCCTTTCTCGCCGTCTACGCCGGCGCGCAGGCCGAGCACCGGGTGCTGACCGAGGACGTGAAGTTCCTGCAGCCGGCCGACCGGCGGCGCATCCTCGACGGCGAGCGCAAGGTCGTCGCCGCCTTCGCC
>JANXWR010000112.1 GCA_025351025.1 Burkholderiales bacterium
GCGCGTCGCGGCGCACAAGAAGCTGCATCGGCTGTGGCGCTGGTACGCGCTGCTGGCAGTGACGGCACTGGTCATGCTCGCCGGCTTCGCGGCGCTGATCGAGATGATCTACGCGCGCCAGTTCGCCTCGGTCGGCGAGACGACGGCGCGCTACCTCGGCATGACGCTCGACAGCGCGACCCTGGCGCCCTGGCTTGCCGCGGTGCTCGTCGGCCTCGTCGGCTTCGCGGCCTTCGAGGCGGTGCGCAGGCGCTTCGCCAAGGTCTGGGGCACGGTGCAGGAAGAGATCGAGGCGACCATGACCTTCAAGGAGGCTTCGTGACGGCTGCAGTTCCGGCCGTCGAGCTGAAGGACCTGCGCAAGTCCTTCGGCAAGACGGAGATCATCCGTGGCACCGACCTGGTCGTGGCGCCGGGCGAGCGCGTCGCCATCATCGGCCCGAACGGCGCCGGCAAGTCGACGCTGTTCAATCTCATCAGCGGCCGCTTCAGCCCGACGAGCGGCGAGATCCTCCTCAACGGCAAGCGCATCGACGGCCTTATGCCGTACGAGATCAGCCGCCTCGGCCTGGCGCGGAGCTTCCAGATCACCAACATCTTCGGCCGTCTCTCGGTGTTCGAGAACCTGCGCTGCGGGCTGCTCTGGGCGATGGGCTATCGCTACGCGTTCTGGAAGTTCCTTGCCGACCTGAAGGACGCCAACGCGCGGGCCGAAGAGCTCATGCGCATGATCCGCCTCGAGAGCAAGCGCGACACGCTGGCGATGAACCTCACTTACGCCGAGCAGCGCGCGCTCGAGATCGGCATCACGATCGCCGGCGGCGCCAGCGTCGTCCTGCTCGACGAGCCGACCGCCGGCATGAGCAAGAGCGAGACCACGCGCTTCATCGAGCTGATCCGCGAGGTCACGGTCGGCAAGACGTTGCTCACCGTCGAGCACGACATGGGCGTCGTGTTCGGCCTGGCCGACAAGATCGCAGTGCTCGTCTACGGCGAGGTGATCGCCTTCGACGTGCCCGAGAAGGTGCGCGCCAACGCGCGCGTCCAGGAAGCCTACCTCGGCTCCGTCCATGCCGAGGCCGCGACCGCGAGCCACGGCGCCTGACCGCCATGCTCGAGCTCTCGAACCTGCACGCCTACTACGGCAAGAGCCACATCCTGCACGGCGTCGACATGACGGTGGGCGAGGGCGAGATCGTCGCCCTGCTCGGGCGCAACGGCTCGGGCCGCTCGACGACGGTGAAGACGATCATGGGCCTGGTGCACGGCGAAGGCTCGATCCGCTGGCGCGAGCAGGAGATCCTCGGCAAGAAGGCCTTTCAGATCGCTCATTGCGGAATCGGCTATGTGCCGGAAAACCGCGACATCTTCCCGAAGCTGACGGTGCAGCAGAACCTGCAGCTCGGCGAGAAGCGCGGCAGGAAAGCGCCGCGCTGGAGCTTCGACGACATGTACCGCATCTTTCCCCGGCTGAAGGAGCGCGAGCACACCGAAGCCGGCGTGCTCTCGGGCGGCGAGCAGCAGATGCTGACGCTCTGCCGCACCTTGATGGGCGACCCCGATCTCATCATGATTGACGAGCCGACCGAAGGCCTGGCGCCGAAGATTGTCGAGCTCGTCGCCGAATACCTGAAGACCCTGAAGACGCGCGGCGTCTCGGTCCTGCTCGTCGAGCAGAAGCTCACCATCGCCCTCGAAATCTCCGAGCGCTGCTACGTGATGGGCCACGGCGCGATCGTCTTCGAGGGAACGCCTTCGGACCTGCGCGCCAACGCCGAGATCCGCAAGGAGTGGCTTGAGGTCTGAGCAAGACTGTCGTGCCGAGCGAAGCGATGCATCTCGTCTCGGCGGGTCGGTCCTTCGCTTCGCTCAGGATGACAGAAGCCTTGTTGTCGCCGCTGGGACAAGGACTTGCAAGGGCCGCGGCCTAGAATCGAACGAACGTTCTTTTTTTTGCCTTCCGGCGCACGGCCGGAGCTTCATGCGAGGGGTGTGCCCATGAGCGCCAAGTACGAGACCCGCGGCGACGTTGCCGTCATCAGCCTGGACAACCCGCCCGTCAACGGGCTCGGCTACGTCACCCGCGTCGGCATCGCCGAGGGGCTCGACAAGGCGCTCGCCGACCCGGCGGTCAAGGCGATCGTCGTCACCGGCGCCGGCAAGGCGTTCTCGGGCGGTGCCGACATCCGCGAGTTCGGCTCGCCGAAGTCGACCGCCGAGCCGAACCTGCTGTCGCTGATCGCCGCGCTCGAAGCGAGCACCAAGCCGACCGTCGCCGCGGTGCACAGCGTTGCCATGGGCGGCGGCCTCGAGCTGGCGCTCGGCTGCCACTACCGCGTCGCCGCGGCCGGCGCGCAGATCGCGCTGCCCGAAGTGAAGATCGGCCTCATCCCCGGTGCCGGCGGCACGCAGCGGCTGCCGCGCGTGCTCGGCGTCGAGACGGCGTTGAACATGATCGTCAGCGGAGAGCCGGTGAAGAGCGAGCTTCTCGCCAAACAGCCGGGACAGAAGCTCTTCGACAAGATCGTCGAAGGCGACGTCGTCGACACCGCCGTCGCATACGCGCGCGAGAAGGCCGACGTGCGACCCATGCCGCTGGTGCGCAACCTCAAGGTCGAGTACCCGAACGCCGATGCCTATTTCCAGTTCGCGCGCAACACCGTCGGCGCGATGTCGCGGAACTTCCCGGCGCCGCTGAAGTGCATCGATGCCGTCGCCGCGTCGACCAAGCTGAAGTTCGACGACGGCATGAAGGTCGAGCGCGAGATCTTCATGGCGCTGATGGTGACGCCGGAGTCGAAGGCACTGCGCCATCTCTTCATGGCCGAGCGCGCGGCGAGCAAGATCGCCGACGTGCCGGCCGACACGCCGCTGAGGAACATCAACAAGATCGCCGTGATCGGCGCCGGCACCATGGGCGGCGGCATCGCCATGAACTTCCTCAACGCCGGCATCCTGGTGGTGATGCTCGAGATGAAGCAGGATGCCCTCGACAAGGGCATCGGCATCATGCGCAAGAACTACGAGGCGCAGGTCAAGAAGGGCAAGCTCAAGCAGGACAAGCTCGACGAGCGCATGGGCCTGCTCTCGACGACGCTGAAGTACGACGACCTGAAGGACACCGACCTCGTCATCGAAGCGGTGTTCGAGGACATGGGCGTGAAGGAGCAGGTCTTCAAGACACTCGACGAGGTGATGAAGCCCGGCGCCATCCTCGCCAGCAACACCTCGACGCTCGATCTCGACAAGATCGCCTCGTTCACGAAGCGGCCCGAAGACGTCATCGGCATGCACTTCTTCAGCCCGGCCAACGTCATGAAGCTGCTCGAGGTCGTGCGCGGCAAGAAGACCGCGAAAGACGTGCTGGCGACGGTGATGGCGCTCGGCAAGAAGATCAAGAAGACCTGCGTCGTCTCCGGCGTGACCGACGGCTTCATCGGCAACCGCATGATCGAGCAGTACTCCCGCCAGGCCGGCTTCCTGCTCGAAGAAGGCGCGACGCCCGAGCAGGTCGACAAGGCGATGGAGAAGTTCGGCATGGCGATGGGCCCGTTCCGCATGGGCGACCTCGCCGGCAACGACGTCGGCTGGTACATCAGGAAGCGCCGCTACGTCGAAAAACCCGACATCCGCTACTCGAAGACCGCCGACCTGCTCTGCGAGCTCGGCCGCTTCGGCCAGAAGACGGGCGCCGGCTGGTACGACTACGTGCCGGGCAAGCGCGACGCGATGCCGAGCAAGGTCGTCACCGACATGATCGAGAAGCACCGCGCCGATCTCGGCATCACGGCGCGCAAGATTCCCGACGAGGAGATCGTGCATCGCCTGGTCTACGCGCTGGTCAACGAGGGCGCCAAGATCGTCGATGAAGGCATCGCCCAGCGCGCCAGCGACGTCGACATGGTCTACATCACCGGCTATGGCTTCCCGATGCATCGCGGCGGGCCGATGAACTACGCCGACACGCAAGGGCTATTCAACGTCGTGCAGGCAATGAAGCGCTTCGCCGCCAATCCCCTCGACGACGCGGGCTTCTGGAAACCGGCGCCGCTCTTGGCCCGCCTCGCGCCCGAAGGCAAGTCGTTCAGCTGAATCGCACAGGAGAAATCGCCATGACCAGCGCCGTCATCGTCTCGACCGCCCGCACCCCGCTCGCCAAGAGCTGGAAAGGCGCCTTCAACATGACGCACGGGGCGACCCTCGCCGGCCACGCCGTCAAGCACGCGGTGGAGCGGGCCGGCATCGATCCGGCCGAGGTCGACGACGTGATCATGGGTTGCGCCACGCCCGAAGGCGCGACCGGCAGCAACATCGCGCGCCAGGCCGCCTTGCGCGCGGGACTGCCGGTCACGACCAGCGGCATGACCGTCAACCGCTTCTGCTCGAGCGGCCTGCAGACGATCGCCATGGCAGCGCAACGCGTGATCGCCGGCGAGAACGACGTGGTCGTCGCCGGCGGCGTGGAGTCGATGAGCCGCGTGCCGATGGGCTCGGACGCGGATGGACCGGGTGAAGGGCCGATGGCGCCTTCTCTGGCGGAGCGGTTCCCGGGCCTGGTGCCCCAGGGGCTCTCGGCGGAGATGATCGCCGAGAAGTGGAAGCTCACCCGCGGGCAGGTCGACGAGTTTGCCGCGGCGTCGCAGCAGAAGGCCGGCCGCGCGATCGCCGCCGGATATTTCAAGAAGGAGATTGAGCCCGTTTCGGTGAAGGGACCGGACGGCGCAGCGCTGTCGTTCGACACGGATGAGTACGCGCGGGCGAGCACGACGGTGGAGTCGCTGGCGAGGCTCCCGCCCGCGTTCAAGCCGGACGGCGTGATTCATGCAGGCAACTCCTCCGGCATCGTGGACGGCGCGGCGGCCGTGGTGGTGACGAGCCTCACCCGGGCGAAGCAGTTGGGCCTCAAGGCCCGGGCGCGAATCGCGTCGACCGCGATCGCGGGGTCGGATCCGGTGCTGATGCTCACCGGCCCCATTCCCTCGACGCA
>JANXWR010000120.1 GCA_025351025.1 Burkholderiales bacterium
GAGTACGGGTCGATGTGCGCGATCTTGACCACTTCGGCGAACGATGACGCGCTGATGGCGCCCGCCAGCAGCGCCGTGACGGAAAGCAGACAGGACTTGGTCTTCATGAGTAACCTTTCTTGGTTGGGAGAGTCAAACCTCGAGCCATTCCTTGCGGATCGGGTCGTTGGCAAGCAAATCGGCGGGCGTGCCATCGAAGACGATGACGCCGTGGCCCATCACGTAGACGCGCTGTGAAATCTCCAGCGCGATCGCCAGCTTCTGCTCGACCAGCAGTACCGAAATGCCGCGGTCTTTCAGCGTCTGCAGATACCGGGCGACGAGATCCACGATCTTCGGCGCCAACCCTTCGGTGGGCTCGTCGATCATGATCAGGTCGGGGTCGCCCATCAGCGCGCGGCAGAGCGTGAGCATCTGCTGTTCGCCACCGGAAAGCAGGCCGGCGGCGACCGTGCGGCGCTCCTTCAGGTGGGGGAACAGCCGGTACATGTCGTCGATCGTCCAACGCGAGTTCTTCTTGCCCTTTTTCTCGCCGAGCCGCAGATTCTGCTCAACGGTCAAGGTCGGAAAGACGTCGCGGCTTTCGGGCACGTAGCCGAGCCCCTTGTGAGCGATCTGGTAGGCCTTGAGCCCCAGCAACTCCTCGCCCTTGAAACGCACCGAGCCGCTCGCCTGCACCTGCCCCATCGCCGCTTTGACCGTCGTCGAGCGGCCCACGCCGTTGCGCCCGAGCAGGCTCACGATCTCGCCCTCCTGCACATGCAGGTTGACGCCGTGGAGCACGTGGCTCTTGCCGTAGTAGGCGTGCAGGTCGGTGATCTCCAGCGCGGGCTTCATCGGGCGTTCAACTTGGCGACACGGGCGCCGAGATAGGCTTCCTGCACCGCGGGGTTGTTGCGCACGTTCGCCGGCGTGTCGCAGGCGATGACCTCGCCGTAGACCACCACAGCGATCCTGTCGGCCAGCCCGAAAACGACGCTCATGTCATGTTCGACCATCAGCAAGGTCTTGCCGGCGGTCACCTTGCGGATGAGTTCGACGGCGGCGTCCGACTCCGAGCGGCTCATGCCGGCGGTGGGCTCGTCGAGAAGTATCACTTCGGCGCCGCCGGCCACGGTGATGCCGATCTCGAGCGCGCGCTGCTCGGCGTAGGGCAGCAGGCCCGCCAGCGTGTTGCGGCGCGCTGCCAGGCCGGTCTGCTCGAGGACGCTCTCGGCGCCGGCGCGAGCGTCCTTCAGCCGCCCGAGCCGGTCCCAGAAGGAGTAGCGATAGCCGAGCGACCAGAGCACCGCGCAGCGCAGGTTCTCGAACACGCTGAGACGCGGAAAGATATTCGTGATCTGGAAGCTGCGGGAAAGTCCGCGCCGGTTGATCTCGAAGGGCTTCAGGCCGACGATGCTTTCGCCCTTCAGCCGGATGTCGCCCGAGCTCGGCGCGAATCGCCCCGAGATCAGGTTGAACAGCGTCGTCTTGCCGGCTCCGTTGGGGCCGATGATCGCGTAGCGCTCGCCCTCGGGCACCTGCAAGCGGGCGCCGCGGATGATCGGGGTCTTGCCGAAGCTCTTGTGAACATCGTCCAGCTCGACGGCGATCCCGCTCATGAGGGGACCCTCGCACTGATCAGCTCCCAGTCCCGCCTGAAAGCCTTGCGCGCTTGCCACAGCCAGACGCAGCCGGCGATGAACAGGGCCGCTCCAGCGCTCCACAAGGCCGTCAGCATGGCGGTGTTTAGCGAGGCGAGGAAGCGGATTGCCGCGGCCTTCTGGGCGCCGAAGGTCAGTGCGTAGCAAAGCTCGACCAGGATCACCGTGCCGATGAGGATCACTGCGCTCGCGCCCACCAACGCGATCCAGCGCAGCAGCACCCGGCTGAACAGGCCGGAGCGCATCATCCGCCAGTTGGCCGCGACGATGCCGACCAACCCCGTCGGGGCATAGATGACGAAGAGGATGAAGATCACCCCGAGGTACAACTGCCAGGCCACGGTGTAGTCGGACAGCTTCACGGTGAGGAACGTGCCGACCACAGCGCCGACGACCGGGCCTGCAAAGTAACCGATGCCTCCGATGAAGGTGTAGAGCAGGGCGTCGCCGGAGCGCAGGGTGCTGACGCTTTCGGCGCTGACGATCTCGAAATTGATGGCCGACAGGCCGCCGCTGATGCCGGCGAAGAAGGTCGAGATGATCAGCACGAGATAGCGCACCCTGCGCGTGTCGTAGCCGATGAACTCGGCCCGCTCGGGGTTGTCTCGCACCGCGTTGGCAATGCGCCCGAGCGGCGTTTGCGTGAAGGCGTACATCGCGACCGTGCACAGCAGCACCCAGACGACGATCAGGTAGTAGACCTGTCGTTGTGGGCCGAAGGTGAGGCCGAACAGCGGCTCGCCGTAGGAGCGATTCGCACTGACGCCGATCTCGCCGCCGAAGAAGCCGGGAAACATCTGCGCCAGCGCATGGACGAGCTCGCCGATCCCCATCGTGATCATCGCGAAGGCGGTGCCCGCCTTCTTCGTCGTCACGTAGCCGAAGAGGATGCCGAAGGCCATGCCGGCGACGCCGCCGATGAGCGGGATCACGATCACCGGGATCTTCAAGGTGGCCTGCGTGGTCCAGATCATCGTGTGGATCGCGAAGTAGGCGCCGAGGCCCGAGTACACCGCGTGCCCGAACGAGAGCATGCCGCCCTGGCCCAGCAGCATGTTGTACGACAGGCAGAAGATGATCATCGTGCCCATCTGCGAAAGATAGGAGAGCGAGGCGCCGCTGTCGAAGATCAGCGGCGCGACGCTGATCACGACGACGAAACCGCCCCAGGCGAGCAGGCGCCTCACGGAGAGCAGGCTTTCGTCGCCGTCGACGTCGACGTCGGCGGTTCGAGCAGGCAAGGCGACCGCCATCTCAGGTCTCGCGCGTGCCCAGCAGGCCCTTGGGCCTGAACACGAGGATCAGGATCATGAACAGATAGGGCAGGATCGGGGCCACCTGCGCGAGGCTCAGGCTGAGCAGGCTGTAGCCCGGCGATTCGGGGCCGATCTGCGCGCCCATGCCGGTCAGCACGGTCAGCGCCGAGTAGTCCAGCGAGACCGCGGAGGTCTGCACCAGCCCGATCAGCAGCGAGGCCAGCAGCGCGCCCATCAGCGAGCCGAGCCCGCCGAGGACCACGACGACAAAGATGATGCTGCCCACCGCCGTGGCCATGCCGGGTTCCGTGACGAAGGCATTGCCGCCGATCACGCCGGCAAGGCCGGCCAGGGCGGCTCCGCCGCCGAAGACAAGCATGAAGACCCGCGGCACGTTGTGCCCGAGCGCCTCCACCGCATCGGGGTGGGTGAGCGCCGCCTGGATCACCGTGCCGATGAGGGTGTGCTTGAGCAGCAGATAGATCGACAGCAGCATCAGCAGCGCCAC
>JANXWR010000140.1 GCA_025351025.1 Burkholderiales bacterium
GCTCGCTGCGAGCGACTTCGTTTGCCGGTTGCTCGTTCCCGAGGCGACGATCACACGCTCGAAAAGCGGCGACAGGTGCTCGGTGTTGAAGACCATGATGTTCTGGGCCTTGACGTCTTCCAGTCCATCGACGATGACGCGCTGCAGTTTGCGAATGTCCATTCAGCTCCTGGTGTTGGCCGCCCGGTAAAGGCGGTGTTGGTCAATATAACGTGCGACCGCGTCCGGAACGAGGCCGGCGATCGATTCCCCTGCGGCGACGCGGCGCCGCACCTCGGTCGACGACACGTCCATCATCGGCAGCAGCATCGTCTGGTGCGCGACCCTGGCGATCTGCGTGTTCCCGGCAAGCGCCGCCCCCGGCCGGTTGGCGATGGCCAGCGTGACTAGGCCGAGCAGCTCGCGCCAGTCGCGCCAGGTGTGCAGGCTGGCGTACTGGTCCTGGCCGAGGATGAGAAACCACTCGGTGTCCGGCTCGGCGGCGGCCAGCTCGCGCACCGTGTCGAGGGTGAAGCTCGGGCCGCGCCGGCGCAGCTCGCTGCGGTCGAGCACGAAGCGCGGCTCGCCGGCGATGGTCAAACGCACCATCGCCTCGCGGTCGGCGGCGTCGGCGAGCTGGCGTGTCTTCTGCCAGGGCTGGCCGACCGGGATCCAGCGCACCTCGTCGAGCTTGAGCTGCCCGAGCGCCGTCGTGGCCAGGGCCACGTGGGCGTCGTGCACCGGGTCGAAGCTACCGCCGAACAGGCCGACGCGCTTCACGCCGCCGCCTCACCGAGCCAGTCGCGCGGGCGCAGGAAATCGCTGTACAGACGCGCCTCGGGCGTACCCGGCTCGGGGTGCCAGTCGTAGCGCCAGGTGACGACCGGCGGCATCGACATCAGGATGCTTTCGGTACGCCCGCCCGACTGCAGGCCGAACAGCGTGCCACGGTCGAACACGAGGTTGAACTCGACGTAGCGACCGCGCCGGTAGGTCTGGAAGTCGCGCTCGCGCCCGCCGTGCGCCATGTCGCGGCGCCGCTTGACGATGGGCAGGTAGGCCGGCAGGAAGGCGTCGCCGACGCTGCGCATCATCGCGAAGCTCGGCTCGAAGCCGTCTTCGGAAAAATCATCGAAGAAGACGCCGCCGATGCCGCGCGGCTCGTTGCGGTGCTTGAGAAAGAAGTACTCGTCGCACCAGCGCTTGAAGCGCGGGTACTTGTCGGCGCCGAAAGGCGCCAGCGCATCGCGATTCGTGGCGTGGAAGTAGCGCGCGTCATCCTCGAAGCCGTAGTACGGCGTCAGGTCCATGCCGCCACCGAACCAGACCACCGGCGCGCCGCTCGCAGGCGTCGCCGCCAGCATGCGCACGTTCATGTGCACCGTCGGCACATAGGGATTGCGGGGATGAAAGACGAGCGAGACGCCCATCGCCTCGAAGGGCGCGTGGGCGAGCTCGGCACCGTGGTGCTGGGTCGCCGACGGCGGCAGGGACTGACCCTTGACATGGGAGAAGCTGCAGCCGCCTCGCTCGAGCAGCGCGCCGCCTTCGACCAGACGCGAGATGCCGTCGCCTTCGAGCTTGCCACCGGGCTCGCGCTGCCAGGCGTCGCTGACGAAGGCGTCGCCGCCTTCGGCTTCCATCGCCGCGACGATAAGGTCTTGCAGGCCGAGCAGGTATTCGCGAACGACCGAGGTGTTCAACGCGATCCCCGCCGGGCCGCCCCTAAGGGATCCCGCCCCCTCGGGGGGCAGCGAACGGAGTGAGCGTGGGGGTTCACCGCTTCAGAGCCCGCTGCCCGATGTCACGACGGTACTGTGCGCCCGCAAACGAGATGCCGCGTATCACCTCGTAAGCGCGCTGCTGCGCCAGGCGCGTCGAATCGGCGAGCGCGGTGACGCAAAGCACGCGGCCGCCGGCCGTCACCGGCTGGCCGTCGCGCAGCTCGGTGCCGGCGTGGAAGACCTTCACGTCCTCGCTCTCTGCCGGCAGCCCGGAGATGAGGTCGCCGCGCTTCGGATCGGCCGGATAACCGGTAGCGGCCATCACGACGCCGAGGGCGACGCGCCGGTCCCAGTGCAGCTCGAAGTCGGCGAGCGGGTGCGCGGCGTCGTGCGCGGTCGCCTGCATCAGCAGCTCGAACAGGTCGCTCTTCAATCGCATCAGGATCGGTTGCGTCTCCGGGTCGCCGAGGCGGCAGTTGAACTCGACCGTTTTCGGCGCGCCGTGCGCATCGATCATCAGGCCGGCATAGAGAAAGCCGCTGAAGGGGATGCCCTCGGCGGCCATGCCGGCGACGGTCGGCGCGACGATCTCGTGCATGACGCGGGCATGCACGTTCGGCGTGATCACCGGCGCCGGCGAGTAGGCGCCCATGCCGCCGGTGTTCGGCCCGGTGTCGCCGTCGCCGATGCGCTTGTGGTCCTGGCTGGCGGCGAGCCAAAGCACGCCGCTGCCGTCGCAGAGGACCATGAAGCTCGCTTCCTCGCCCTCGAGAAATTCCTCGATGACGACTCGGCTGCCCTTGGGCGATGCGCCGCCGAGCATCGCCTCGACGGCGGCGTGCGCCTCCTCGCGCGTCGCCGCGACGACGACGCCCTTGCCCGCCGCCAGGCCGTCGGCCTTGACGACGATCGGCGCCGGCGCGGCATCGATGTGCGCGTGCGCCGCCGCGGCGTCTTCGAACACCTCGTAACCGGCGGTCGGGATGGCGTGCCGCTTCATGAAGGCCTTGGCGAAGGCCTTCGAGCTTTCGAGCTGCGCCGCCGCCTGGGTCGGGCCGAAGATGCGCAGGCCCTTGGCGCGAAAGATGTCGACCGCGCCCGCGGCGAGCGCGGCCTCGGGGCCGACGACGGTCAGCGTGACCTTCTCGGCCAGCGCGAACTCGGCGAGTTTGTCGAGATCGGTGATCGCGATGTTCTTCAGCTGCGGCTCGCTCGCCGTCCCGGCGTTGCCCGGCGCGACGAAGACAGTCTGCACGCGCGCCGACTGCGCCAGCTTCCAGGCCAGCGCATGCTCGCGGCCTCCGCCGCCGATCACCAGCACCTTCACGAAGGCATCTCGGCGTTGTTGAAAACCGCCTGGACGTCGTCGAGATCCTCGATCACGTCGAGCAGGTTCTGCATGCGCGCCGCGTCGTCGCCCTCGAGGCTCACCGTGTTCTCCGGCCGCATCGTCACCTCGGCATGGTCGGGCTTCAAGCCGGCGCCTTCGAAGGCCTTCTGCACCGCCTCGAAGCCGGTCGGCGGCGAGATCACCTCGACGGCACCTTCGTCATCGGTGATGACGTCGTCGGCGCCGGCCTCGAGCGCGACCTCCATCACCTTGTCCTCGCTCGTCCCCGGGGCGAACAGGAACTGGCCGCAATGCTTGAACTGGAACGCCACCGAGCCCTCGGCGCCGAGGTGGCCGCCGTACTTGCTGAAGGCGTGACGCACCTCGGCCACGGTGCGGACGCGGTTGTCGGTGACGCAGTCGACGATGATCGCCGCGCCGCCGATGCCGTAGCCCTCGTAGCGGATCTCCTCGTAGTGCATGCCTTCGAGGTTGCCGGTCGCCTTGTCGATGTTCTTCTTGATCGTGTCGGCGGGCATGTTCGAGCCCTTGGCCTTCTCGACCGCCAGGCGCAAGCGCGGATTCATGCCCAGGTCGCCGCCGCCGTGGCGCGCCGCAACGACGATCTCGCGGATCAGCCGGGTCCAGACCTTGCCGCGCTTCTCGTCCTGGCGGCCCTTGCGGTGCTGGATGTTGGCCCACTTCGAATGACCGGCCATGAGGCTTGGTGGCGGCCGGGACCGCGCCGTCGCATTAGAAAGACGCGATTTTAGGCGGCAGCGCGCCGCCTCGACGGCAAACCCCTGGTCAACGCCCGCGGCAGGAGAAGGCGTAGCTCAGATGCCGCCGTACCACTCGTAGCCTTCGTCTTCCCAATAGCCGCCCTTGCCGCCGCGGATGCCAGCGAAGCTGGCGACCAGCTCGATCGCCTTCACGTACTTGGCCTGCTTGTAGCCGAGCTGGCGCTCGACCCGGCAGCGCAGCGGTGCGCCGTTGATCACCGGCAGCGCCTTGTCGTTCAGGTCGTAGGCGAGGATGGTCTGCGCGTGGTGCGCCTCGTCGAGATCGATGCTCTCGTAGTAGCGTGAGTCGCGGCCGTCGAGGGTCGGACCGTCCATCGAATCGAAGCAGCGGAAGACGACGAACTTCGCCTCGGCCTTCGGCCTGGCGGCGTCGAGCAGGAGGCCGAGCGGCACCCCCTTCCACTTGCCGATGCAGCTCCAGCCCTCGACGCAGTCGTGGCGCGTGATCTGCGTGCGCGACGGCAGGGCGCGCAACTGCGCGAGCGTGTATTCGGCCGGCGTCTCGACCAGGCCGCTTACCGTCAGCTTGTAGTCGGCGAAGCCGCCCTGCTTCAACGCCTTGTAGTCGGCGTCGCCGGGATCGAGGGTGCCGTTGCCGCGAAAGCTCGCCGGTACGTCCTTGTCGCTGAACTCCTGCGCCATCGCCGACTTCGGTGCGACGATCCGGCCGGCCGCATGGCTGAGGTTCTGCGCGCTCTTCAGCGTCTCGACGAAGGACGGGTTGTTCGACAGCCGGTCGCAGCCGGTCAGTACCGCCGCGCCTGCCGCCGCAACCGCGCCGCGCAGCAGGTGCCGGCGATCGCGCTGCCGGGCGCGCATGAGGGTATGGGTCTTGCTCACGACTGCACCTCCTTGGTGGCGCGGTCGGCGGGCACCCTGTACCAGCCGGTGATCATCGAGCGCATCTCATTCCAGACGCCCGCGACGATGACTTCGAACACGTGCACCAGCACGAACAGAACCAGGCCCATCGCCGCCAGGAAATGCAGCGAGCGCGCCGACTGCCGGCCGCCGAACAGGTCGACCCAGCCGGTGAAGACGGTATCGATGCGCGGCGAGAGGGCCATGCCGGCCAGCACGATCAGCGGCAGCAGCACGAAGATGACGATCAGGTAGGTCAGGCTTTGCAGCACGTTGTAGCGGGTCGCGGCGTCGCCGGTCGGGTGTTTGAACTTGACGTGGTCGACGATCGAGCGGCCGATGTTCTTCAGCTCGAGCCTGGTCGGCACGAGGTCGCGCACCAGGTGGCGGCTGAAAATCGTGTAGAGCACGTAGGCGATGCCGTTGACGACGAAGAGCCATGCGAAGAAGAGATGCCAGTGGCGCGCCATCGCCAGCCACTGCGGGCCGGGGATCGTCGCCCAGCTCGGAAAGCCGCGCCCGGTGACCTCGCCGTTCACCTTCGATACGCCGAGCACGCCGTTGGTGTCGAAGTCGTGGCCGGCGACGCGCGCCTTGCCGACCGGGCCCTGCGGCGTGTTCTGGCCGTACAGCAGGAGCCAGGGCTGCACCGTCACCGAGTCGTTGCCCCAGTAGAGTGCCGGGTGGGCGTTGAAGATGTTGAGGCCGCTGCCGAGCAGGATGGTCAGGCAGACGACGTTGATCCAGTGCATCAGCCGCACCGGCAAACGATGCCGGTAGATGCGCCGCGCCGCGGTCGCGGGAGCGGCCTCGATCGGCGCGGCAGTCGCTGTCGTTTCCATGCTAAGTCTCTCCCTGTCTCGACGAATCGGCGTCGGCCTTTATACGCGCCGGAATGATCTGCCGGATGCGGCCGCCCGATGTACCTCCGCTTCGTCAGCGTCGCGGCGTCGTTCTTACAAGCTCAGGGCACCGCCGTCATGCGCAGATCGGGGCGCAGCAGGACGCGCGCCACCGCATCGACGCGGCCGATCACGCCATGCGCGACGTAGCCCGCCGGCGACTCGGGTTCGAGCGCGGCGATCGCCAGGCTGGCAAGCGACTGCTCGAGCGAGACGTAGTAGCTGGCGGCCGGGATGTCGAGCAGGACCGGCTGCGTCTGCACGCGCAGGCGCAGCGTCGCCTCGGCGCCCTCGCCGACCGGGCTGCGTCCGGTCTCGCGATAGGTCTCGCCGCGCATCTCGCCGGCGGCGTCGAGCTGAAGCACCTCGACGCCGAGCAGGCGCAGTCGCCGCACCGCATCGCTTTCGCTCGCCGCGAGCCAGTAGCCGCAAGGACGCGGCCGGCTCTTCACGACGCGCAGCTCGAGTGCCGAGTCCCAGGCGACGGTGACGCGACGGATCGCGCCGCTCTGCGAGTCGAGCATGGCCAGCGCGTATTCGCTCGGCGTCTGCGTCGCTTCGAGGATCGCCTCGCCCTGGCAGGCACCGGTCGCCACCTCGCGCTCGACGAACTGGCGCAGCTTGACCAGGTCGCTTGCGTGCGCCGCCGCGCTGCCCAGCACGCTCGTCACCGCCGCCACCTGGACCGCAACGCGGCGCTTGAGGTCGGTGCGGCCGATGCCGCCGCCCCGCGTCTCGACGATCAGGCTGACCGCGTTCTTCAGCCCGTTCGCGTTGCGGCCGATCTGCGGCCCGACGCCGCCCATCGAGACCTTGCGATCGGCAGGATCGACGCTCACCGTGTGGTACCAGTCGCTGGCGTAGCCAGCGCCGTTCAGGCTGAGGACGAGCGGCGTCCGGAACCACTCCTGCGCCGCCTTGGTGACGAAGGGATGGAGGTTGCCGGTGGTCGCGTACTGCAGCAGCGCGTCGAAGCGCTGCACGGCGCCGAACTTGGCGACGTAGAGGGCCGAGTCGACGGCGTATTCGTGCAGGTC
>JANXWR010000464.1 GCA_025351025.1 Burkholderiales bacterium
GGGGGCCGAGCCCGGACATGAACAGTCCGGTGGACTGTTCGTGCCTGGCGAGGGGCCGGGCCACTGGCCCGGCGCGGCCTGCAAGGTCCGGCGCGCAGCGACGTAGGGGGCACCCGTGAGCGCCGCCGGGCGCACCTTGGCCGAGTTCATGGCGCAGGCGCTGGCGATGGAGCGCGAGGCGGTTGAGCGCTATACCGAATTCGCCGACGCGATGGAAATGCACAACAACCGCGAAGTCGCCGCGCTGTTCCGCACCATGGCGGAGTACGAAAGCAAGCATGCGAGCCAGATCATGGCCGAGATGGGCTGGCAAGACGCCCCCGAGCCACCTGCTGGCGGGTTTGGCTGGCCGGACCTGGAGGCGCCCGAGACCGTTCCCATCGACGCAGTGCACTACCTGATGCAGCCCTGGCACGCGCTCAAGCTGGCGCTGGCAGCCGAGCAGCGCGCTGAAGCCTTCTTCGGCGAACTGGCGCAGGCCACGGCCAGCGAGCCGGTGCGCCGCGCCGCGCGTGAGTTGCAAGCCGAGGAACGCGAGCACGTCGAGTTGGTGCGAGCCTGGCTCGAGAAGGTGCCGGTGCCCGACGGCGATTGGGCCACCGACCCCGACCCGCCGCGCTACAGCGACTGAGGCAATCGAGAAAGACCACGATGCAAATTCTTCTTCCGCCCGGCTGGGCTGCGCCGATCGGCTACGCCAACGGCATCGCCGCGGCTGCCGGCCGAATCGTGTTCATCGCCGGCCAGGTCGGCTGGAACGCGCGGCAGGAGTTCGAGTCGGCGGACATCGTTCCGCAGTTCGAGCAGGCGCTGAAGAACGTGCTTGTGGTTCTCAAGCAAGCCGGCGGCAAAGCCACGCACATCTGCCGCATGACCGCCTACTGCTGCGACAAGCCGGCATACCTCGCGGCACGCGGCTCCCTCGGCGCCATCTGGCGCGAGCAGATGGGCGCGCACTACCCCGCGATGAGCATGATCTTCGTCGCCGACCTGCTCGACAGCCCGGGCAAGATCGAGCTGGAAGCCACCGCGGTCCTGCCCGGGCCCTGAGCCACGGCGCCGGCAGTCCGGTGGCGCGGCCGATCCGATCGGTCACACGCCGAGAAAGCGCGCAAGGGCGTCGGGCTGCTCGGCCAGAGTGGCCGACTCTCCCGCGAGCACGACACGGCCCTTCTCCAGCACGACCGCACGGTCGGTGTGTGCGAGCACGGCTCGATAGTTGCGGTCGACGATCAAGGTGCTGATACCGGCGGCGCGGATGTCCGCGATGACGCGCCAGATATCGCTGGCGACCCGCGGCGCCAGACCTTCGGTGGCCTCGTCCAGGATCATCAGTAGCGGATTGGTCAGCAACGCACGACCGATAGCCAGCATTTGCTGTTCGCCGCCGGACAGCTGCTGCCCACCGTGGTTCAGCCGCTCGCGCAGACGCGGGAAGACGTCGAGCACGCGTTCATAGGTCCAGTCCCTGCGGCCATCGGGCCCGGCGCGGGCGGTCATCACCAGGTTCTCGCGCACCGAGAGATTCGGGAAGATGTCGCGCCCCTCGGGAACGTAGCCCAAGCCCAGGCGCGCCATGCGTTCCGGGGCCCAGCCGGTCACGTCACGCCCTTGCCAGCGCAGGCTGCCCGAGGCTGCGCGCACGAAACCCATCAGCGATCGGATCAACGTGGTCTTGCCCATGCCGTTGCGGCCCAGCAGGCCCATCGCAGTGCCGGCCGCAAGCTCGAGGCTGACGCCGCGCAGCACGTGGCTGTCGCCGTAGCGGGCGTTGAGATCGTCGATGCGGAGCATGTGTGGCCCGGGCGTCTCAGCCTGGCATCGCGAGCCGCCGCACCGCCTTCACGAAACGTTCCAGCGTGGGCGATTGCGCGCCCGGTTGAAGACGGATGTCCAGAAGCTGAAAGCGCCCGCGCGTGGCGTGCGCCCGTTCGAGAGCGGCACCCAGCTGCGCGCGCGTCTGGACGAGATGGCCATCACCGCCCATGCCGGCGGCCATCGAGGCGAAGTCCCAGGTGCCCAGCTCGTTGAATTGCATGCCCGGCTCGAAGGCGCGCAACATCTCCCAGCCGGCGTTGTTGAACACCAGCACGATCGGGTCCAGGCCGAGGCGCGCGGCGTTGCCGAGTTCCCAGCCGGTCATCTGGAACGCACCGTCGCCCACCAGAACCAGCGGCCGCTGGCCGGTGGCGGCCTGCAGCCCAAGACCCGCCGGCACGCCGTAGCCCATGGCTGCGTAGTAGCCCGGGGCGATCAGCGCGGTCGGTGCGATGTCCATTGCGGTGAACAGGCAATCGCCGACGTCGCAGGCCAGTGGCATGGGGCCGTGCGCGCGCATCAGGTCGTTGACGGCCGCGGCAATGTCCTGTGGCGCCACGGCGGCATCGTCGGCCACCAGCGGCACGGTGGTTGCGGGACGTGGCGGCTCGCGGCGTCTGGCAGGCGGCAACGGCAGGCGTGCTAGCAGCACGTCGATCAGCGCCTCGAGCGGTACGTCCGGATAGGCGTGATGGCCCATCACCACGCGGCCGTCAAGCGCCTGGACGGCATGGCGCAGGTCGATGCGCCGGGCCGATGCGGCGAAATTCGTGTCGGACACGATGACGCCGAGCAGCAGTAGAGCATCCGAGGCTTCGACCTCGGCGCTGATCGCCGGGTCGCCGGCCAGGCCCAGGTAGGTGCCGAGCAAGGGCGCGTCGGTATCGGCCAGCAGGCCGCGACCCATGAAACTCGTGACCACCGGAATGTCGAGCCGCCGCGCGAGCTCGGCGACGCGCGCTTCCAGCCCGTAGCGGCGGATCTCCACGCCGACCATCAGCATCGGCTGGCGCGCGCTGCGCAAGCGCTGCAGCAACTCGTCGGCACAGGCCGCCAGCGCCTCGGGATCGGGCGCGCGATGCCAGGTGACGGGCACCTCGGCACACGGCACGCCCGGCATGTCGCGCGGTATCTCCAGGTACACCGGCCGTGACGCGCGCAGCGCCTCGTCGAGCACCCGCGCGATCTGCTGCGGCGCGCTGCGCGCATCGTCCAGCCGCGCACGTTCGACCGTCAGCTCGTGGAACAGGCGCCACTGCGAATCGAGTGTCTTCCCTTGGTGGTGCAACAGATAGCCGCTGGCCGCTTCGTGCGCCGCCGGTGCGCCCGACAGCACCACCAGCGGCACCCGTTCAGCGTAAGCACAGGCCACCGCATTGACCAGGTTGAAGGCACCGGCGCCGTAAGTCACGGCGGCCACGCCCAAGCCGCCGCGCGCGCGCGACGCCGCGTCGGCGGCAAAACCCACCGCCGGTTCATGCGAGAGCGTGACCAGCGGCAGCACCCGGCTGCGCTCGATCTCGCGAAACAGAGGCAGGGCAAAGTCACCGGGGATGCCGAACACCTCGGTC
>JANXWR010000165.1 GCA_025351025.1 Burkholderiales bacterium
CCGTACACCGCGCGGCCCTGCTTGGACTGGATCGCGAAGCGCTCCTCGGCGCTCTTGTCGAGCTGCGTGCCCTTCAAGATCGATACCGTGCCGACCGGGCTCATCTCGGTCATGCCCCAGGCGTGCAGCACGTTGACGCCGTAGACGTCCTGGAAGGTCCTCATCATCGCCGGCGGGCAGGCCGAGCCGCCGATGATGGTGCGGCGCATGGTCGAGAACTTGAAGTCGTTGCTCTGCACGTAGCCGAGCAAACCCTGCCACACCGTCGGCACGCCGGCCGAGAGCGTGACCCGCTCGGTCTCGAACAACTCGTAGAGCGACTTGCCGTCGAGCCCCGGGCCGGGAAAGACGAGCTTGGCGCCGGTCATGCACGCGGCGTACGGCAGGCCCCAGGCGTTGACGTGGAACATCGGCACCACTGGCAGGATGGTGTCGTGTGCCGAGAGGCAGAGCGCGTCGGGCAGGGCGATGGCGAAGGTGTGCAGCAGCGTCGAGCGGTGGCTGTAGAGCGCGCCCTTCGGGTTGCCGGTCGTGCCCGAGGTGTAGCAGAGCGAAGAGGCCTGGTTCTCGTCGAACTCGGGCCAGGCGAAGCTGTCGCTCTCGGCGGCGACCAGCTCCTCGTAGCAGAGCAGGCCGGGGATCTTGCTCGCCGCCGGCATGTGCGCGCGATCGGTCAGCGCGATGAAATGCTTGACCGTCTTCAACCGCGCCGCCACCGCCTCGACCAGCGGCAGGAAAGTGAGGTCGAAGAAGATCGCCTGGTCTTCGGCGTGGTCGGCGATGTAGACGACCTGGTCCGGGTGCAGGCGCGGATTGAGCGTGTGCAGCACCGCGCCCGATCCCGAGACGGCGTAGTAGACCTCGAGGTGGCGATAGCCGTTCCACGCGAGCGTGGCGACGCGCTCGCCGCTCTTGATGCCCAGCCGCGCCAGCGCGTTGGCCATGCGCCGCGAGCGCGACGCCAGCTCGCGGTAGTTGGTGCGATGGATGTCGCCCTCGACGCGCCGCGACACCACCTCCTGCTCGCCGTGATGCCGCTCCGCGTGCACGAGCAGCGAAGAGATCAGCAGCGGCACCTGCATCATCGAACCGTTCATCTTGTCTCCGTTCTTTCGATCTGCAAATCTTCGTTTGCCTCACTGCCATGGATCGACGGGCTTGAGATCACCGCAATTGCTGCCCAGCCATTTCCCGTTCATCGTCATGTGCGTGACCCGCGTCTGGCCGCCGATCTTCATCGTCGTGGCGACAGAATACATCTCGGAGTTGGGAAACGACGACTCGCCGTCGATCTCGGCTTCCGGCTCGGTGCAGACCGTGTGCCACTTCCATGAACTGCCGGTGCGCGAGCTGTAGTCGGTCTTGCAACCTGTCCGACGCTGCCAGGCGCCCGCTTCGAGGGAAGCTTTGCTCAGGCAAACGCGGCTGTTGCCTTCGGCGTCCATCGACTGCCTCTTTCTTTCATCATTGCGTCGAACTTCGCGCGCGCTTCCGGCGGCATGTTCTTCATGCGCTCGAGGGATTGCGCTCTTTTGGCGCCGTCGCCGGCGCGGTCGCTCCTGACCTCCCAGAGCCCGGGCTTGATCGGCGGGGATTGCGCCCCGGCAAGCACGGGCGAAAGGGCTGCGACGAAGGCACACGACAGTCGTGAGGCGGATGTTTTCATGTCGGTGATTTCCAGTTTGTTGCCGTCTGGATGCAGGACGGCATTTTGCTCGGTCCTAGATAGCCTCGAAATCGGCAGTCTGCACCACGATCGGCTGGCCGTGCGGCGTGCGGTCGGCGGCGTGGTCCCAGGCGGCACGCAAGCGAGCCAGCTCGGCCTCGCTGCCGACACGCTTGGCCGCGACCAGCGCTTCGAGCGCGGCGACCCAGTGCCGGTAGTAGGTGTCGCCCAGATCCGGGTCGCCAGCGGCCTGCGCCGACTCGATCTGCGCCGACAGCGCCGCGGCCCACTCGGTCCAGGTGTAGAGGCCGCGCTCGTGCAGCGCGAGTGCCATCGCGAAGGCCTGCGCCTGCCAGGGCTCGCGGAAGATCGGGCCGTCGTCGTCGCGCGGCAGATGGGGCAGGGCGGCGAGCGCGGCCTTCACGCCGGATCCAGATAGGGTTCCCAGGCGTCGAAGGAGACGCGGACGCTCGAGCCTTCGCCTGCCGCGTCGAGGACGACGCAATAGAGCCACTGCGGCTGCTCGCCCAGGCCGAGCGCGTGCGCGTCGGCAAAGACATGGACGCCGTGGATGCGCTCGACGTTGGCCAGCCGGCCGCGTGCATAACCGGGAAGACGCGTGTGGTGGCTCGGACGGTCGGTGCGGATCCGGACGCGGTCGCCGATCGCGAATCGTGCCGGCGCCCGCGCCGGTCGAAGCGTCGGTGCGCCGCGGGCAAGCACGGCATCGACGTCATCGGCGTGCAGCACGCGCTTGATCGGCGCCGGCGGCCGCTGCATCCGTCCGGAAGCGATCTCGCCGACGTCGGCGAGGCCGCGCTCGACCAGCATCTTCTCGAGCGCAGCCAGCCAGATGCGCCAGTAGTCGAGCTCGGCGTAGCCGGGCAGCGTCTCGCGCGCGGCGCGGCTCATGTCGATGTTCCAGCTGCCGGTCGCACCCATCGCCAGCGTCACCGCCATGGCGCGCGCTTCCCAGGCGGCGTGGAAGGGCCCGCCTTCCGGCTCCGGAACGACCGGGCCGTAACCGGTGCGGCCACCCAGGTCGGCATGGCTGAGGTAGCTCATCGCCCGCCCGGCGCCAAGGCCAGCCCGGTGCCGATCATCGAGTCGCGCGTCACCAGCTCGGCGAGCTGCGTTTCGTCGAGGCCTTCGCTGCCCGGGGGCCGCTGCGGAATGATGAGGTAGCGCACCTCGGCGGTCGAATCCCAGACGCGGAGCGCCTTGCTCTCGGGCAGCGTGACACCGAAGTCGGCAAGCACGCCGCGCGGGTCGGCGACGGCGCGCGAGCGGTAGGGCGCGCTCTTGTACCAGACCGGCGGCAGGCCGAGCACCGGCCACGGATAGCAGCTGCACAGCGTGCAGACGACGAGGTGATGCTCGGCGTCGGTGTTCTCGAGCGCGACCATGTATTCGCCCTGGCGGCCGCTGTAGCCGAGCGAGGCGATCGCCGCCGTGGCGTCGCGCAGCAGCCAGTCGCGGAAGGCAGGATCGACCCAGGCCCGGGCGACGACGCGGGCGCCGTTGCGCGGGCCGACGCGCGTCTGGTAGGTGTCGATCAGCGCGTCGAGGGCGGCCGGCTCGATGTAGCCCTTGTCGGCGAGCAGGGTTTCGAGGGCGCGCACGCGCAGGTCCATCTCGCCGAGCTCGCTGTGCTCGTGCGCGGGGTCGTGATCGTGATCGTGATCGTGATCGTGATCGTGATCGTGATCGTGATCGTGATCGTGATCGTGATCGTGATCGTGATCGTGATCGTGATCGTGATCGTGATCGT
>JANXWR010000185.1 GCA_025351025.1 Burkholderiales bacterium
GGCGTCTCCGGCTCGCCGGTGGCCGACACCTCGGCGATGGGCGGCGTGATGATTCCGATCATGTTGTGCGAGGTCGGCATCAGCGCGCCGGTGAGCGAGGCGTGCGTGGTGACGTTGACGGCGTAGTCGGCGCTGTAGCCCTCGCGCTTCATGATCGGGATCATCACGCCGCCCATCGCCGAGGTGTCGGCCACCGGCGATCCGGAGACGCCGCCGAACAGCGTGCTGGCGACGACGTTGGCCAGCCCGAGCCCGCCCTTCCAGTGCCCGACCAGGCTGCGCGCGAAGTTGAGGATCTTGTCGGCGATGCCACCGTGCAGCATCAGCTCGCCCGAGAAGATGAAGAACGGAATGGCGAGGAACGAGAACACGTTCATGCCCGAGACCATCATCTGGATCGGTGTGGCGAGCGGCAGTCCTTCCACCGCGAAGGTAGCCAGGCAGCTCAGCCCGATCGCGAAAGCGACCGGCACGCCGAGCACCAGGAAGAGCAGGAAGCTCGCGCAGAGTACGGTCAGTTCCATGCGGGAGTCGGCGGCGGGCGCAGGAACATGACCATCAGGTGCTCGACCGAGAAGAGCGTGATGAGAACGCCGGCGATGACCGGCGGCAGATAGCGGAACGCCTCGGAGATGCCGAGCGTCGGGATCGTGTTCTGCCAGGTCGAGGTGCCCATGTGCACGCTGCCCCAGAGCAGGAGCAGTGCAAAGACGATGATCAGCAGCTCGACCATCACCTTGATCCAGAACTGCACCTTCTGCGGCAACAGCCTGGCCAGCGAGTCGAGGCCGATGTGCCCCGAGTCGCGCACCCCGGCGGCGGCGCCGAACATCGCCACCGAGATCACCATGAGCAGCGCAACCTGCTCGACGTAGGGTTGCGAGTCGTTGAAGACGTAGCGCAGCACCACGCCGTAGATGACGATCGTGCCCAGCGACGCCAGGCAGATGCAGGCCATGACCAGCACCCAGCGCGAGAGCCGGGCGCTCGAGGCGCTGAGCCAGTCCATGCCGGTCGGCCTACTTCGTGTTGACGATGTCCTGCACCAGCGACTTCAGCTCTGGCGTGCTGGCGTACTTCTCCCAGACACCTTTTTCGACATCGACGAAGCTCTTCTTGTCGATCTGCGAGCTGTCGATGATCTTGGCGCCGCCCTTGAGCACGGCCGCCTTGGCGTCCTTCTCGCGCGCGTCCCAGAGCTTCACGTAGTAGGGCACCGATTCCTTGGCGGCCTTGCGGATGGCGGCCTGCTCCTCGGGCGTGAGCGTGTCCCAGACCTTCTTCGAGAACACCAGCACCTCCGGCGACATCACGTGCATGGTCTCCGAGTAGAACGGCGCGGACTCGAAATGCTTGGTTTCCTCGTACGAGGGGATATTGTTTTCCGCCGCGTCGATGAGGCCGGTCTTCAAGCCTGTGTAGACCTCGGCGAACGGCATGGGCGTTGGCGATGCGCCCATCGCGTTGACCAGGCTCACCCAGAGGTCCGACTGCTGCACGCGGACCTTCAGGCCCTTCATGTCGGCGACGCTCCTGATCGGCTTCTTGGCGTACATCGAACGCGCGCCGCTCTCGTAGAGGCAGAGGCCGACGAAGCCGGCCTTGTCGAAGGCGGCGAGGATCCTGTCGCCCTGCGCGCCGTACATCGTCTTCCTGAAATGATCGATGTCGCGGAACAGAAAAGGCAGCGACGGAATCATCGACTCGGGCACGATGCCGTGGAAGGCCGCGGTGCTGACGCGCACCATGTCGATGGCGCCGATCTTCACCTGCTCGACGGTGTCCTTCTCGGAGCCGAGCGCGCTGTCGCCGAAGATCTTGATCTTGTCCTTGCCGTTGGTCGCCTTCGACAACTGCTCGCCCATGTACGTGACGGCCTGGTTGGTCGGAAAGTCCTTGGCGTGCACGTCGGCCGAACGGAAGTCGCGCGCGACCGCTTGCGTGGCCGCCATCGACAGCAGCGCCGTGGCGACCAGGGTCAACAAGCGGCGTGGTTTGAATCTCATGTCTGTCTCCTTGAGTTGGATCGGTGGCGTCTCGGTCGACGCGGTCATTCGTAGGGGCCCTTGGTGACGAAGCCGCCGCCCTGGAACAGGACTGTCGGGTCGCTCATGTCGAGCGCCGGCTGGCGGGCCTCGGCAGCGGCGCGAAACGGCTCTGAGCTGTCCCGCGGTCGGAAGCCGATGTGCGCGGCCGAGGTGTTGTCCCACCAGCGCGTGGTGTTGTCGGACAGGCCATAGATCACGCTGTGCCCGACTACGGGCGCGCTCAGGCTGGCAACGACGAGGCGCTCGAGGTCGTCGTAGCTCAGCCAGGTCGCAAGCATGCGCCGGTCCTTCGGCTCGGGAAACGACGAACCGATGCGCAGGCATACCGTCTCGATGCCGTAGCGGTCGAAGTAGAAACGCGACAGGTTCTCGCCGAAGGCCTTGCTGAGGCCGTAGTGGCCGTCGGGCCGCATCGGATCGCTCGGCGAGATCACCTCATCCTGCCGATAGAAGCCGGTGACGTGGTTCGAGCTGGCGAAGACGACGCGCCTGGTGCCGTGCTTGCGCGCCGCTTCGTAGAGGTTCCAGGCGCCGACGATGTTGGCCTGCAGGATCGGCTCGAAGGGCCCCTCGACCGAGACGCCGCCGAGGTGGACGATCGCCTCGACGCTTTCGACCAGCGCATGCACCGCAGCGCCGTCCTGGAGCGGCGCGACGACCACTTCCTCACCGTCGCCGGCCGCCGCCATGGCGGCGATGTCGCTGACGCGCAGCACCCGGCAGAGCCGCTTCAGGCGCGGCCGCAACACCTGGCCGAGGCCGCCCGCGGCGCCGGTCAGCAGCAGCCGGTTGAAACGCGCGGCGGGCGCGGCCGAGACAGCGGAAGTCGAAGAGGGGACGGGCGCCATGGGCCGCGATGATGTGCCCGCGACCGGGCCTTCTACATCGGAACAAGTGCGCTTGCGCGAAGTTGTCTGATGTCGTACAACTTGGTCGGAGACTGCCTGAAAATGAACGATTTCGCCCTCCTCGAACGCCGCCGCCCGAAGAGCCTGGCGCTCGGCGTCGTCGAAGAGCTGTCCGACCAGATCCGCGACGGCCGGCTCGCCCCCGGCGCCAAGCTGGCGACCGAGGCGGTGCTGATGGGCGAGTTCGGCGTCAGCCGCACGGTCATCCGCGAGGCGCTCTCCAAGCTGCAGGCGTCGTCGCTGGTCGAAACGCGCCACGGCGTCGGCACCTTCGTCACCGGCCGCGCCGACTCGGCGGTGTTTCGCATCCGCGCCGACCAGCTGGCGACGCTGCGCGACGTCGTCGCCATGCTCGAGCTTCGCATCGGCGTCGAGACCGAGGCCGCCGGGCTGGCGGCCCAGCGCCGCACCGCCGGCAATCTCGAGACGATGCGCCAGGCGCTGGCCGCCTTCACCCACGCGGTCGAGGCCGGCCACGACGCGATCGGCCCCGACTTCCGCTTTCATCTCGAGATCTCCCGGGCGACGCAGAACGGGCACTTCGAGAGCCTGGTGCAGACGCTCGGCACGGCCATCATCCCGCGCGCCCGGCTCGACCCTTCGGCCGCTTCGCCCGACGAGCGCCAGGCCTATCTGCGCCGCGTCAACGCCGAGCACGGCTCGATCCTCGACGCCATCGCCAGCCGCGACAGCGAGGCGGCGCGGGCGGCGATGCGCACCCATCTCGCGAACAGCCGGGCGCGCCGTCGGCGCGCCGGGCAACTGCCTTGATTTGCGCCGCTGGCCAGTTGTACGACAACTCTCACGCCCACCGCCCGGCGATCGAATAGCGAACGACAGTCAGACGAACAAGGATTGCGATGCCGACCCCTGCCGCCCCGTACCGCACGTTCCCGAACTCGTTTCGCCAGCGCCTGCTCGCCGGTGAAACGCTGATCGGCTGCTGGTGCTCGCTCGCCAACCCGATCACGACCGAGGTGCTCGGCATTGCCGGTTTCGACTGGCTGCTGCTCGACGCCGAGCATTCCCCGAACGACGTGACGACCTTCATCCCGCAGCTCATGGCGCTGAAGGACAGCGCCAGCGCGCCGATCGCCCGGCCGGCCTCGAACAACGCGGTCGAGATCAAGCGACTGCTCGACGCCGGCTTCTACAACTTCCTGATCCCGATGGTCGAAAGCGCCGACGATGCGCGCCGCGCCGTCGAGGCGACCCGCTATCCGCCGAAGGGCGTTCGCGGCGTTTCGGTCTTGCAGCGCAGCAACCGCTTCGGCACCGTCGCCGGCTACTTCGAAGGCATCGACGAGCAGATCTGCGTGCTGGTGCAGATCGAGAGCCGAAAAGGCATCGCCGCGGCGGCCGATATCTCGGCGGTCGAGGGCGTCGACGGCGTCTTCGTCGGCCCGTCGGATCTTTCGGCGGCGCTCGGCCATCTGAACAATCCCAACCATCCGGCGGCGCAGGCGGCGATCGGCGCCGTGTTCGACGCCGTCAAGTCGGTCGGCAAGTCGATCGGCATCCTTGCGCCGATCGAGGCCGATGCGCGGCGCTACCTGGCGATGGGCGCGCGCTTCGTCGCCGTGGGCAGCGACCTGGGCGTCTTGCGCAACGGCACGCAGGCGCTGCGCGACCGCTTCGCCGGACCAGGCTGAAGGCCGTACCCACCCCTGGTGTCATCCTGAGCGTAGCGCAGGATCCCGGCGACGGCGAGATCCTTCACTTCGTTCAGGATGACAGCTGTCAGACGACGCGGCCTTCGAACAGGTCGCGGCCCTTGGCGAGGGCGCGGATCTTGGCGTCGGCGATCGAGCGCTTGAGCATCCAGAAGCCGCAGTCGGGATGGATGTACTTGACGCGGCCGGCACCGAGCAGGGTTTCGGCCCGCTCGATGGCACGCGCCACGGCGTCGGCCGACTCGACCTCGGTGGCCTTGATGTCGACGACGCCGAGACCCAGGCCGATGTCGGCGCGCAACTCCTTGAACACCGCCAGCTCCTCGGGCGGCCGGTGCGCGCACTCGAGCACGACATGGTCGGCGTGCAACGCGTTGAGGTATTGCATGAGTTGGTCCCAGGTGCCGCTCTGCACGCTTTGCCCGCCGTAGTTGCCGAAGCACAGGTGCACCGCTGGCGTGCCCGGCACCGCGTCGAGGACGCGGTTCATCGCCGAGACCGCCCACTCCCATTCCTCGGGGTGGCCGGGCAGATTGGCCTCGTCGATCTGCACCACATCGGCATCGAGGTGGCGCACCTGCTCGGCGAGCACGTCGGCGATGGCGTGAGCCAGCTCGGCCGTGTCGTCGTAGTAGCGGTTGAGCAGCGTCTTGGCCAGCATGTGCGGGCCGGTGACGGTGAACTTGAAGGTCTTGGTGGCCAACGCCGAGGCGCGCTGGCAGGCCAGCGGCAGGTCGAGCGTGCCGCTCGAGACGGGACCGTCGACGACGCCGGGCGGGCGGGTGCGAAAGCGCATGCCGGGCAGGGCACGGTAGGCCATCACCTCGTCGAAGGTCATGGCGTAGCGCACGCCCTGCATCGGCCGCACGAAGTATTCGATCATCCCGTTCGTCTCGGGATGGTTGAGGTCGAAGCGGTAGAGCTCGCCGTCGCAGACGACGTCGACGCCGGCCGCCTCTTGCGTGGCGATGACGACGCGGGTGGCGTCGATCAGGCCCTGCTCGGAAGGCGCGGCGAGCAACCACTCGGGCACCGGATACGAGCCGACGACGGTGGTACGGATGCGTGGCGGCGTCTGCATGACTGGCGCGTCCCTACTTCGGCATCTTGATCGAGCGGTCGAGGAACTCGTTGGTGTAGGCGACCTTGACGTCGAACGGCGTTTCCAGGCCGATGTAGGTCTTGACCAGCTCGTAGTCGGCGGCCATGCGCGCGTCGTCGAGGATGCCGAGCGCGACGCCCTCGGAGTACTTGTCGCGCATGAGCACGGTGACCAGCCTCCAGTTGGTCGCCTCGTTGTCGAGCTGGAGCGCACCGTTGGCGTCGATCAGGGCCTGCACGCACGGCGCCGGCGTGGCGACGCAGGCCGCGAAGGCCTTCTGCGTCACCTTGACGAAGGCGGCGACGGTCGCCTTGTTCTTCTTCAGGTAGTCGCCGTTGACGATCACGGTGTTGCCGTAGGTGTTGAGGCCGGCGTCTTTCCAGGCGACGAAGCCCATGTCGTCGCCGAGCTCCCTCTGGAAGATATGGTGAATGTTGTAGAACGAGGTCGTCGCGTCGATCGACTTCGACTTCAGCGCCGCGAG
>JANXWR010000194.1 GCA_025351025.1 Burkholderiales bacterium
GCGATCAAGGCCGCGCAGACCGGGCACCTGGTACTTTCGACACTGCACACCAACGATGCGCCGACGACCCTGACCCGGTCTGGGCCGCCTTCATCGCGATGTCGGCGGTTTCGAGGTCGCGAATTTCGCCGACCATGATGATGTCCGGATCCTGGCGCAGGAAAGACTTCAGCGCGACCGAGAAGGTGAGTCCGGAGCGATCGTTGACGTTGACCTGGTTGACGCCCGGAAGGTTGATTTCGGCCGGATCCTCGACCGTCGAGATGTTGACGCCGGGCTGGTTCAGGATGTTGAGGCAGGTGTAGAGCGACACCGTCTTGCCGCTGCCGGTCGGTCCGGTGACGAGCACCATGCCGTAGGGTCGCTGGATCGCCTTCATCAGGCGATCTTTTTCGATCTTCTCGTAGCCGAGCGCTTCGATGCCGACCTTGGCGCTCGACGGGTCGAGAATCCGGATCACGATCTTCTCGCCGAACAGCGTGGGCAGCGTGCTGACCCGGAAGTCGATCGCCTTGCTGCCGAACTTGAGTTTCATGCGGCCGTCCTGCGGCACGCGTTTTTCGGAGATGTCGAGCCGCGAGATGACCTTGATGCGGGCCGAGAGCTTTTCCTTGATGGCGAGCGGCGGTTGCGTGATCTCGCGCAGCTCGCCGTCGACCCGGAAGCGCACCCGGTAGTGGTACTCGTAGGGCTCGAAGTGCAGGTCGGACGCGCGCAGGTTGATGGCGTCGATCAACATCTTCTGCAGGAAGCGAACGACCGGTGCGTCCTCGACGTCGCTGGCGACTTCGGGCTCGTCCGACTTGGTGGTGACGTCGTCGGTGACGTCGAATTCGAAGTCGCCCGACGACAGCGCCTCCATCGTCTCGGTCGTGCTCGCGCCCGAGGACTCGAGGATCTTGAAGAGCTTGTCGTGTTCGACGATCACCCATTCCGGCGAGAGCTGGGTCGCGAACTTGATGCGCTCGGCCGCCTCCTGGTCGGTCGGGTCGGCGCCGCCGATGAAGATGCGGTTGCCGCGCTTGCCCAGCACGACGATCTGGTACTGCGACGCGAGCTTGGCGTCGATGATGTTCTTCGGCAGCTTGACCGCGTCGATGGCCGAGAGGTCGAGCAGCGGCAGGGCGAGCGCCACGGCCAGCGTGTGCGCCAGGTCCGAAGGCGACACCGCGCCCGCGGCGATCACTGAAGCGACGAAGCTGGTTCGCTTGTCGCGCGAGCTGCGGACCAGTTCCTCGGCCGTCCGGGCGTTCAGCTTGCCCGCGTGGACCAGCACCCTCGCCACGCCGGAGAGGGCTGAATGCGGGGCTTCGGCGAGGGTGTCCAACCTATCAGAGCTCGTTCAGTCCTTGTAGCAACGGACGATCATCGCCGATTCACCAGGGACTGTAAACGCCGGGCGTGGCAGGCCTGCGCCAACAATTCACGCGCCCGTTTCGTGGTCGGGCGGCGAGTGACGAGATGGAGTTGCGCCGGGAATCTTGGTCGGGGTGAGAGGATTCGAACCTCCGGCCTCTACGTCCCGAACGTAGCGCTCTACCAGGCTAAGCTACACCCCGATTCATGCGGCGCCGGGGCCGCGTCTTCGCGCCGACCGAGGCCGCGAAGGTCGCGCTGGCATCCGTCAGGATGACCGCTCGACGGATCTAACCGACAAGTCTAGCAGAGCTTCCCGGTACGACGTGGCGGGCAGAAGGTCGAGCACCTTGCAGGCCTTGTCGGCCTCGGCGCGGGCCGCTTCCCGCGTCGCGGTGAGCGCGCCGGTCGAGCGGACCACCGCGATCACTTCGTCGAGGCGCGTGACTTCGCCGTGCTCGATGGCGCCGCGCAACAGCGCGCGCTGCTCGGCCGTGCCACGCTCCATGGCGATCAGCAGGGGCAGGGTGGGCTTGCCTTCGCGCAGGTCGTCGCCGACGTTCTTGCCGAGTTGGGCGGTCGCGCCTTCGTAGTCGAGCAGGTCGTCGACGAGTTGGAACGCCGTGCCGAGCGAGCGGCCATACGCTGCGCACGCCTCTTCGATCTCGGCATCCGCATCGGCGAGCACCGCACCGAGCCTGGCGCTCGCCTCGAACAGCTTGGCCGTCTTGAAACGAATGACGCGCAGATAGGCGTCGACGCTGACGTCGGGGTCGTTCATGTTCATCAGCTGAAGCACCTCGCCCTCGGCGATGACGTTGGTCGCATCGGCAAGGACTTCGAGGACGCGCATGCTGCCCGCCGAGACCATCATCTGGAAGGCCCGCGAGTAGACGAAGTCGCCGACCAGGACGCTGGCCGCGTTGCCGAACAGCGCATTGGCGGTGCGCCGGCCGCGTCGCAAGGCCGACTCGTCGACGACGTCGTCGTGCAGCAGGGTCGCCGTATGAATGAATTCCACCGTCGCGGCGAGCTCGAAGCGCTCGCGTCCGGTGAAGCCGAGCGCGCCCGAGAAGAGCAGCACGAGCATCGGCCGGATGCGCTTGCCGCCGGCGCTGACGATGTAGTTGGCGATCTGGTCGATGAGGGCGACCTTCGACGCGAGACGGCGCCGGATGACGGCGTCGACGTGCCCCATTTCCTCGGCCATAAGCAGGGCGGCGTCGGCGGGCGGCGGGGCGGACGGCGAAAGCGAGGCGGACACGGGGTTGGCTCGACGAGAAGCGATTATAGAAAGCAGGGCGACGGATGGCCGAAACACCCGCCGGCGCGATATCCGCGGCGCCACGGCCGCTGCCTGCCCCGGGCCTGGGGCAGGCAGCGGTAGCCTCGCGCCATGGTATAGTCACAGGCTTTCCCCGGGCCGCCCAAGCGGCTCCATGCAAGCGAAGGAAATACCGATGTACGCGGTCATAAAAACCGGCGGCAAACAGTACAAGGTCGCCGCCGGCGAGACGCTCCGGATCGAGCGGTTGAC
>JANXWR010000221.1 GCA_025351025.1 Burkholderiales bacterium
ACCTATTCGGGGCTGACCGGCCCGGTCACCGGAGCCCATTTCCACGGGCCCGCCGCCGCCTACGCCAACGCCGCCGTGATCGTGCCGTTCGCGGGCAGCCTGGGCAGCCCGATCACCGGCAGCCAGAAGCTGACCGCGCCGCAGATCGCCGGGCTGCGCAGCGGCCTCTGGTACGTGAACCTGCATACCTCGGCCTTCCCCGGCGGCGAGATCCGAGGCCAGGTGACCGCGGCCCAGTGATGTCGGGGCGCGATGCTCAGCGCGCCCTGGCCCGCTCCTCTTCCTGCAGGCGCAGCACGCGCCGCTGCACCTTGCCGGTGGTCGTCATCGGCAAGGCGTCGATGAACTCGATCTCCTTCGGGTACTCGTAGGGCGCGAGCTTGCCGCGCACATGCGCCTGCAGCTCGTGCTCGAGCTCGCGCGAGGGCGCATGGCCCGATGCCAGCACGACGTAGGCCTTCACCAGCGCGCCCCGCTCGGCGTCGGGCTTGGGCACGACGGCGGCGTTGGCGACCGCCGGGTGCTTGACCAGGCAGTTCTCGATCTCGCTCGGGCCGATGCGGTAGCCGGCGGCCTTGAAGACGTCGTCGCTGCGCCCCTGGTACCAGAGGTAGCCGTCTTCGTCCATGACGGCGCTGTCGCCGGTGCGGCACCAGCTGTCGTCGGCGTCGCCCGTGAACTTGGCGGCGGTCGCGTCGTCGCGCTTCCAGTAGCCGAGAAAGAACACCGGGTCGCGCTGGCCGTGCACGTCGCGGCGATGCAGGGCGACGTCGCCGGGCGTGCCGCGCGCGCACTCGTGGCCGGCGTCGTCGATGACGGCGACGCGGTGGCCGGGATAGGGGCGGCCCATGCTGCCGGCGCGCGCCGGCCAGAGCGGCGCGCAATTGCCGACGATGTAGTTGATCTCGGTCTGGCCGAACATCTCGTTCGGCACGACGCCGAGCCGGTCGCGGCACCAGGCGAAGACGGCGTCGCCGACCGCCTCGCCGGCGCTCATGATGGCGCGCAGCTGGAGCGCGTAGCGGGCGCGCGGATCGGGCACCGCCTTCATCATCGCCTTCAGCGCCGTCGGGAACAAGAAGGTGTGCGTGACGCCGTGCCGCGCCATCAGCGCGAACGCGGTCTCGGGCGCGAAGCGGCCCTGGTAGGCGACGATCTCGCGACCGAAATAGAGCGTCGGCAGCAGGGCGTCCATCAAGCCACCGGTCCACGCCCAATCGGCCGGAGACCAGAACACCGCATCTGAAACGAGCCCCCCGGGCCGCCGCTTCGCGGCGGTCGCCCCCCGAGGGGGTCGGGGCGCCTCGGGGCGGCCCGTCGTCACCCCGTGCGGAAACCAGTTCTGACTGCAGACGAAGCCCGGCAAGTTGCCGATGAGCGCGCGATGCGCGATCAGCGCGCCCTTGGGCGGCCCGGTCGTGCCGCTGGTGTAGATGAGCACGGCCGGATCGTCGGCGCGGGTCGCTACGGGCTCGATCGCCGCGCCGGCCTGAGCCAGCAGCGCGCTGAGGTCGGCGTCGCCACGACCTTCGGCGCCACCGACGGCGACGACGGTCGCAAGCTGCGGGCACAGCGCCCGCGCTTCGCGCACGTTGTCGATGCCGGTCTCGTCGACGAGGGCGAGCCGCGTGCCGCTGTCGTTGATGCGGTATTCGAGCGCGTCGGGACCGAACAGCATCGAGAGCGGCATCGCCACCGCGCCGAGCCGATAGAGCGCGACATGCGCGACCGCCGTCTCGAAGCGCTGCGGCATGACGATGCCAACGCGGTCACCGCGCTCGACGCCGAGCCCGCGCAAAGCCACGGCGAGGCGGTCGGCGGCGGCGTCGATCTCGCCGTAGCTGTAGTCGCGGCGCGAGCCGTCTTCGCGCTCGTAGCGGATCGCCACCGCCTGCGGCGTCTGGCGCGCCCAGCGGGTGCAGCAGACCTCGGCGATGTTGAAGAGCTCGGGCACCCGCCAGCGAAAGCCGGCGTGCAGCTCGGCGTAGCGGTCGACGGCCGGCTCAGGCATCGCCGGTTTTCGCGCCGAAGGCAGCCAGCGTCTCGCCGGCGACCCGGCAGATGCGCCAGTCCGGCATCACCGCGGCGCCCATGCGCTCGTAGAAGCGGATCGCGTCGACGTTCCAGTCGAGCACGCTCCACTCGAAGCGGCCGCAGCCACGCTCGGCGGCGAGCTGCGCCAGCCGCGTCAGCAAGGCCTCGCCGATGCCGCGGCCGCGCAGTGCCGGCTCGACGAACAGGTCCTCGAGATAGAGACCCGGCTTGGCGAGGAAGGTCGAGAAATTCGTGAAGAAGAGGGCGAAAGCGACGACGCGGCCGTCGCTCTCGACGACCAGCGCCTCGGCGACCGGCCGGGCGCCGAACAGATGCGGTCGGAGCGTCTCGGGCGTGACCTCGAGAAGGTGAGTGAGCTCTTCGAATTCGCCAAGCTGCCCGATCAGGCGGACGATCGCCTCGAGATCGCGCGGCTCGGCGGCGCGGATCGCAAAGGGCAAGGGCTCAGCGGACGAAGCGGACGGCATCCGCGAATTGTGGCAGCGGCGATGAAGCGGCCCGCTGCGCCAAAAGGATCGGCCGCGCCTGCCGCGCGACCGCCTCGCGGACCACCTGCGAATCGGGCGCCGTCGCGGCGATGGCGAAGACGGCCTGCAGCAAGCCACCGGTGATGGCGATCGAGGCAGCGGCGGCGGCGAGGCGAAGGGTCGTGGTCATGGCGGGCTCCCGGAGTGGTGCATCCGGAGATGCGTTGTCGATGGAGCGACTGTCCGCCGCGCACCCTGTTTCAGTCCTTAAGCGCGACTGAAACGTCCTTAAAGAACGACGGCCCGGTTCAAGGCGCGCCGCTCGCCCGGGCGGCGCAGCGTCTACAGTGAGGCGATGGACCCAGCACCCTCCGCCTATCAGCCGCGCCGCGTTGCCACCAGCCGCTTCGTCGAGGCGCGCGGCCTGCGCCACCACCTGCTCGAGTGGGGCGACCCATCGCTGGCCACGCCGGAGCGGCCGACCGTCGTCATGCTGCACGGCTGGATGGACGTCGCCGCGTCGTTCCAGTTCGTCGTCGACGCCATGCCTACCGAGCGCCATGTGCTCGCGCTCGACTGGCGCGGCTTCGGCGCCACCGGCACGCCGCAGGCCGACACCTACTTCTTCCACGAGTACCTCGGCGACCTCGAGCTCGTGCTCGACGCGCTGTTCGGCACCGGCCACGCGCCGATCGATCTGCTCGGACACAGCATGGGCGGCAACGTGGCGATGCTGTATTCGGGCCTCCGGCCGGCACGCATCCGGCGGCTCGTCAACCTCGAGGGCTTCGGCATGCCGCGCTCGAAGCCGGTGCACGCGCCCAAGCGCATCGTCTCCTGGCTCGACGCGCTGAAGACGCCGGAGCGGCTGCGCCCCTACGACTCGCTCGAAGCCGTCGCCGCGCGCCTGCAGCAGACGAACCCGCTGCTCCGCGCCGACCGCGCCGCCTGGCTGGCCGGGCACTGGTCGGCGCGCATCGCCGGCGCGGACGGCGACGCCTGGCACCTGCTCGCCGACCCGAACCACAAGCGACACAGCCCGGTGCTGGCCCAGGTCGACGACTGGCTCGAATGCTGGAAGCTCATCACGGCGCCGGTGCTGTGGATCGAGGGCGACCGCACCGACGTCTCGATCTGGTGGGGCAACCGCTACACCAAGGCCGAATTTCACGAGCGGCTGAACATCGTGAAGAGCGTCGAGCGGCACGTCGTCGCGCCGGCCGGACACATGCTCCACCACGACCGCCCCGAGGACATCGCCCGTCTGCTCGAGTCGTTCCTGTCAGAATCCCGCCCTTCCTGAAGCGAGATGCACGCGAGAGCGCACCATGGACGTCGAACACATCAATGACATCGGCAAGCAACTGGCCGATCTGACCAAGCGCACCATCGACCTCCGGGGGTATCTTTGACTACGACCGCAAAGCGCTGCGCCTGAA
>JANXWR010000253.1 GCA_025351025.1 Burkholderiales bacterium
CGTATTGCCGGCATCAACATTCCGCCCCACAAGCACGCCGAGATCGGCCTGACTTCGATCTACGGCATCGGCCGCTCGACGGCGCAGAAGATCTGCACCGCCGCCGGCGTGCCCTGGGACCGCAAGGTCAAGGATCTGACCGACACCGACCTCGAGCGCATCCGCGAAGAGATCGGCCACGTGCAGATCGAGGGCGACCTTCGTCGCGAGATGTCGATCAACATCAAGCGGCTGATGGACCTGGGCTGCTATCGCGGCTTTCGCCATCGCCGCGGCCTGCCCGTGCGCGGCCAGCGCACCAAGACCAACGCGCGCACTCGCAAGGGTCCGCGCAAGAGCGGCGCGCTCGTCAAGAAGTGACTTTTCGGCAGACCGAAAAGTCATCCTGAGCAGAGCGAAGGATCTCTCCACGAACAACGAGATCCTTCACTTCATTCAGGATGACACGGAAACAAACAGATGAATCGTTCAGAAAGTCAGCAGCATGGCTAAACCGCCCGTCAGTACCGCCGCGCAGCGCGTGCGCAAGAAGGTCCGCAAGAACGTCGCCGACGGCGTCGCGCACGTTCATGCCTCGTTCAACAACACCATCATCACGATCACCGACCGCCAGGGCAGCGCGCTGGCGTGGGCGTCGAGCGGCGGCCAGGGCTTCAAGGGCTCGCGCAAGTCGACGCCCTTCGCCGCGCAGGTGGCGGCCGAGACGGCCGGTCGTGCCGCACAGGACCAGGGCATCAAGACGCTCGACGTTCGCATCAAGGGCCCGGGCCCCGGTCGCGAGTCGTCGGTGCGCGCGCTGGCCTCGCTCGGAATTCGCATCAACTCGATTTCCGACGTGACGCCGGTGCCGCACAACGGCTGCCGGCCGCAGAAGCGGCGCCGGATCTGAGCGAGGACCCTCACCCCAGCCCTCTCCCGCACGCGGGAGAGGGAGTTTTTGAAGACCACCGTCTGAGCGCCCAAGAACAACACTCGCCAGACTCGCGCAGGCCCTGACCGGGCCCGCGTCAGAAGCTAAACAAGGACATCACGTGGCACGTTACCTCGGCCCCAAGGCCAAGCTCTCCCGTCGTGAAGCGACCGACCTCTTCCTGAAGAGCGCGCGGCGGCCGATCGGCGACAAGGCGAAGTTCGACTCCAAGCCCGGCCAGCACGGCCGCACCTCGGGCACCCGCACGTCCGACTTCGGCCTGCAACTTCGCGAGAAGCAGAAGGTCAAGCGGATGTACGGCATCCTCGAGCGCCAGTTCCGGCGCTACTTCGAGGAAGCAGAGCGCAAGAAGGGCAACACCGGCGCGAACCTGCTGTCGCTGCTCGAGTCGCGGCTCGACAACGTCGTCTACCGCATGGGGTTCGGCTCGACCCGCGCCGAAGCCCGGCAGCTGGTTTCGCATCGCGCGATCACGGTGAACGGCGCGGTCGTCAACATCGCGTCGTATTCGGTCAAGTCCGGCGACACGGTCGCGGTGCGCGACAAGTCGAAGACGCAACTGCGCATCACCGACGCCGTCAAGCTGGCCACAGGCCAGGGCCTGGCCGACTGGGTGCAGGTTGACACGACCAAGCTCGAAGGCATCTTCAAGAAGGCTCCCGACCGCGACCAGTTCGGCGCCGACATCAAAGAAGCGTTGATCGTGGAGTTGTACTCGCGGTAGCGAGTACCAGAGGGACAGCGGGGTGGCGGCTTTGCCGTCACCCCTTCTCGGCTTTGTATTTGCTCCGTTTGCCGGCATCGGAGCAGTTCCCTTTTCTAGCCCGGCGCAGTCTCCATATCAGCCTTATCGGTGTAACGAGCCGAGGGTATTGAGAGGAACAGGACTTCAATGCAAACGAATCTGCTGAAACCCAAGGCCATCAACGTCGAGCCGCTCGGCGGCAATCGGGCCAAGGTCACGCTCGAGCCTTTCGAGCGCGGCTACGGCCACACGCTGGGCAACGCGCTGCGCCGCGTGCTGCTGTCGTCGATGGTCGGCTATGCGCCGACCGAAGTGACGATCGCGGGCGTGCTTCACGAGTACTCGGCGATCGACGGCGTGCAGGAAGACGTCGTCCACATCATGCTGAACCTGAAGGGTGTGGTGTTCCGCCTGCACAACCGCGATGAAGTGACCCTCGTCCTGCGCAAGGAAGGCGAAGGCCCGGTCACCGCCGGCGACATCCAGACGCCGCACGACGTCGAGATCATCAACCCCGAGCACGAGATCGCCCACCTGTCGTCGGGCGGCAAGCTCGACATGCAGATCAAGGTCGAAAAAGGCCGCAGCTACGTGCCGGGCAACCTGCGCCGCTACGGCGACGAGCCGACCAAGTCGATCGGCCGGATCGTCCTCGACGCGTCGTTCTCGCCGGTTTCGCGCGTCAGCTACACGGTCGAAAGCGCCCGCGTCGAGCAGCGCACCGACCTCGACAAGCTGGTCATGGAAATCGCCACCAACGGCGCGATCACGCCGGAAGAAGCGATCCGCTCCTCGGCCAAGATCCTGGTCGAGCAGCTGGCCGTCTTTGCCCAGCTCGAAGGCCAGATCGGCGAGATGTTCGAACCGCAGCCGACGCGCTCGACCCAGTTCGACCCGATCCTGCTCCGCCCGGTCGACGAGCTCGAGCTGACGGTGCGTTCGGCGAACTGCCTGAAGGCCGAGAACATCTATTACATCGGCGACCTGATCCAGCGCACCGAGACCGAGCTGCTGAAGACGCCGAACCTCGGCCGCAAGTCGCTCAACGAAATCAAGGAAGTGCTGGCTTCGCGCGGGCTCACGCTCGGCGCGCGGCTGGAGAACTGGCCGCCGCAAGGCTTGGACAAGCGGTAAGGCCAAGAGGGTTCGCTTCGGCGAGCCCGGTGCACCCACCAGTACCTGACACGGCTGGCGGTAAACAACAGGAAAGGAAAGCACCATGCGTCACGGACACGGACTTCGCAAGCTCAACCGCACTTCCGAGCACAGGCTCGCGATGCTGCGCAACATGTGCGTCTCGCTGCTCCAGCACGAGGCGATCAAGACGACGCTGCCCAAGGCCAAGGAATTGCGCCGCGTCGTCGAGCCGCTGATCACGCTGGCCAAGGAGCCGACGCTGGCGCACAAGCGCCTCGCCTTCGACCGCCTGCGCGACCGCGCCATCGTCACCAAGCTGTTCGCCGAGATCGGCCCGCGCTACAAGGCGCGCCCGGGCGGCTACACGCGCATCCTGAAGATGGGCTTTCGCGTCGGTGACAACGCGCCGATGGCCTTCGTCGAGCTGGTCGATCGGCCGGTGCCGGTCGAGGCCGAAGCAGCCGCCGACAACGCCTGATCGTTCGCGGGGGCGATGAGCCGTGCCGGCACCGCTGCTGCGCATCGCCCACCTGACGAAAAAGTTCGGCAACGCCACCGTCGTCGACGACCTCTCGCTCGAGATCATGCCGGGCGAATGCCTCGGCGTGATCGGCCCCAACGGCGCCGGCAAGACGACGACGATCCGCATCTGCCTCGGCCTCACGGGGCCCGACGCCGGCGAGATCGAAGCCTTCGGCTTGCCCTTGCCGGCGCAGGTGCGCCAGGCGAAGAAGCGGATCGGCGTCGTCACCCAGTTCGACAGCCTCGACCCCGACTTCAGCTGCGCCGAGAACCTGCGCGTCTACGGCGCCTACTTCGGACTGTCGCGCGCCGTCATCGACGAGCGCGTGCCCAAGCTGCTCGAATTCGCGGCCCTGCAGTCGAAGGCGAACGCCAAACCCGGCGAGCTTTCGGGCGGCATGAAACGCCGCCTCTCGCTCGGCCGCGCCCTTATCAACGACCCCGACCTGCTGATCCTCGACGAGCCCACGACCGGCCTCGATCCGCAGGCGCGCCACCTGATGTGGGAGCGACTGCAGAACCTGCTCCAGCTGGGCAAGGCGATCCTCCTGACGACGCACTTCATGGACGAAGCCGAGCGCCTCTGCGACCGCCTGCTCGTCCTCGACCACGGCAGGAAGATCGCCGAAGGCACGCCGCGCGGCCTGATCGCCGCCAACCTCGAGACCGACGTGGTCGAGGTCTACGGCGACGGTGCCAAGGCGGCCGGGCTGGCCCACGCGGCGCTGGCCGAGCGGGTCGAGACCAGCGGCGAAACGGTGTTCTTCTATTTGCGCCAGGCCAAGCCCTTGCTCGACGCGCTGGCCGACGATCACAGCGTGCGCTACCTGCATCGGCCCGCGAATCTCGAAGACCTGTTCCTGAAGATGACCGGCCGCCAGATCCGCGACGACGCATGAGTGCCAGGACCTTCGTCATCCTGAGCGCAGCGAAGGATCTCTTCGCAGGCGAGACCCTTCGCTCCGCTCAGGGTGACAGGTGATTGCAATGTTGACCTCGTTCTACGCGACCCCGCATGTCACGCCGAGCTTCTGGCCGGTCGTGATGCGCAACCTCCTGGTCTGGAAGAAGCTCGCCGGCCCGAGCATCCTGGGCAATATCGCCGAGCCCTTGATCACGCTGGTCGCCTTCGGCTACGGCGTCGGCTCCCTGATCGGCCAGATCGACGGCATGCCCTACATCGAGTACCTCGCCTCGGGCAGCGTAGCCGTGAGTGCGGCGCTGGCGGCGACCTTCGAGGCGCTCTATTCGGCATATTCGCGGATGGCGGTGCAAAAGACCTGGGACTCGATCCTCAATGCGCCGATCGCCCTCGACGACATCGTCTTCGCCGAGATGCTCTGGGCGGCGATCAAGGCGCTGTTCTCGTGCACGGCGATCCTCGTCGTCATCTTCCTGCTCGGCATCAGTCGCGCCCCGACCATGCTGCTCGCGCTTCCCGTGCTCGGCCTGGCCGGCGTGACCTTCGCCTCGATCGGCCTGGTCTTCAACGCGGTGGCCAAGGGTTACGACTTTTTCACCTACTACTTCACGCTGGTCATCACGCCGATGACCTTCCTCTCGGGCGTCTATTTCCCCATCTCCCAGATGCCGCCCTGGCTGCAGGGCGTGGCTCAGGTGCTGCCGCTGAAAGCAGCGGTCGACCTGGTTCGTCCACTCGTTCTCGGAACCTGGCCTGTCGATCCCGTCCGGCCGCTTCTCATCCTCACGGCGTATGCGGCTTGCGGCTACTATCTGGCACTGGTCTTGACCCGGCGTCGGTTCTTCAAGTAGGCACGATTTCTGTAAGCCCGTTGCGACCGCCGCCGACCCAGATTTGATGCACGCCCGAATGGCCCGACTCGCCGCAGTTTTCGCGCGGACCCCGATCCCGTTCGTCGCCCGTTCGGTCTGGCGCCCATGGGCCCGCGCGCTGCTCGTCGTGCTGGCGCTTGTCGGCCACGCCGCCTGGCAACCCGCGCTCGCGGCAGACGACTTTCTCGAGCCCGACAAGGCCTTCCAGTTCTCGGCGCGCCAGCTCGACGCCAAGACCGTCGAAGTGACCTTCGACATCGCACCCGGCTACTACCTCTACCGCGAGCAGTTCAAGTTCGCCGCCGAGGGCGCCACGCTCGGCGCGGCCGTGATCCCGCCGGGCAAGGTCAAGTTCGACCAGACCTTCCAGAAGAACGTCGAGACCTATCGCGACGCGATCAAGATCAGCGTGCCGGTGCAAAGCGCCGCCGGCGACTTTCGCCTCATCACCACCAGCCAGGGCTGCGCCGACGCGGGCCTGTGCTATCCGCCGATGCAGAGCAAGGCAAGCGTCAGTCTGGCTGGCTTCGGCGGCAACGGCATCGTCCGCCCGGTCGCGAGCACCGAAGCCTCGACGCCGCGTGTCGGCGGAACGAGCTTGTCGAGCACGGCTGTTGGCACGACGAGCCTCGCGGCCACCGGCGCCGCGGCGGGCTTTGCGATACCGGCCACTGCGTCCGGCGGCGAGCTCGGGGCGATCGAGTCGGTACTGCGCGGCGGCGCGTTCTGGTCGATCGTCGGCGCCTTCTTTCTCGCCGGCCTGCTGCTCTCGCTCACGCCCTGCGTGCTGCCGATGCTGCCCATCGTCTCGTCGATCATCGTCGGCCAGGGGGGCTATGCGACGGCGCTGGCGGGCGCGTCGGCACCGACGGGCGGCTCGGGCGGCGCAGGCGGTGGGGCCCCGGGCGTCTCGCGCGGGCGCGGCTTCGCGCTGGCCGCGTCGTATTCGTTCGGCATGGCGGTCGTGTACACCTTGTTCGGCGTTGCCGCCGGTCTGGCCGGCGAAGGACTCGCCGCCGCCTTGCAGAACCCCTGGGTGCTGGGCGCCTTCGCGGTCGGCCTGGTCGCGCTCGCGATGTCGATGTTCGGCGCCTACAACCTGCAGCTGCCGTCGTCGCTCACCTGCCGCGTCGCCGCGGCGGCCGACAAGTTGCCGGCTGGCCGCGCCGCCGGTGTCTTCGCGATGGGCGGTGTCTCGGCCCTCATCGTCAGCCCCTGCGTCGCCGCGCCCCTGGCCGGCGCCTTGCTCTACCTGAGCCAGACGCGCGACGTCTGGCTCGGCGGCACGGCGCTGTTCTCGCTGGCCGCCGGCATGAGCGTGCCGCTGCTTCTGGTCGGGGCCTCGGCCGGCGCCATCCTGCCGCGCGCCGGCGCTTGGATGGTCGAGGTCAAGGCGATCTTCGGCCTGCTCCTGCTCGGCGTCGCCTTGTGGACCGTGCAACCGGTGCTGCCCGGCTCCCTGGCCCTGGCGCTGTGGGGCGCGCTGGCCCTCGGCACCGCGGCGCTGATCGTCTCGAAGGGGCGCGTTCCGGCGCTTGCAAAAGGCGCTGCCGAATCGAATGCGGCGCGCTCGCCGCGACGCGCCTGGCGGCCGGCGATCGGCGCCTTGCTCGCGCTCGTCGGCGTGCTGCAGATCGTCGGTGCTGCCGCCGGCGGCACCGATCCTCTGCAACCGCTCGCGCCCTTCTCTTCAAAGAGCGAGCTGGCCAGCGCGGCCGGTGCGCCCAAGTTTGTCGACGTGCACAGCGTCGCCGAGCTCGACGTGGCCCTGCGTTCGCCGGGTCGCCCCGTGATGCTCGATTTCTATGCCGACTGGTGCGTCTCGTGCAAGGAGATGGAGCGCTTCACCTTCGCCGATCCGGCGGTGCAGCGTCGTCTCGCCGGCGCCGTGCTGCTGCGCGCCGACGTTACCGCCAACAATGCCCAGGACCGCGAGCTGCTGCGTCGCTTTCACCTTTTCGGTCCGCCCGGAATCATCTTCTTCGACGCCAACGGCAAGGAAGTCGCGGTCGCTCGCCTGGTCGGCTTTCAGAAGACCGCACGCTTCCTCGATACCCTGCAGTCCGCCGGCCTCTGACCTCGCTCGCGCAGCCTCGCTCAGGTATACTGCAAGGCTCAGTCGCGAGGTGGAGCAGTCTGGTAGCTCGTTGGGCTCATAACCCAAAGGTCGCAGGTTCAAATCCTGCCCTCGCAACC
>JANXWR010000294.1 GCA_025351025.1 Burkholderiales bacterium
CTCGCTCTGGGGGTCGCTCCTGAAGTTCAGGCGCGAGTTCGATCTCTACGTGAACCTGCGGCCGGCCCGCCTGATGCCCGGCGTGCGCTCGCCGCTCGCCGGCCTGAAGCCGGGCGACATCGACATGATGATCGTGCGCGAGAACACCGAAGGCGAGTACTCGAGCATCGGCGGGCGCATGTACGAAGGCAGCGAGCGCGAGATCGTCGTCCAGGAAACGGTGATGTCGCGCACCGGCGTTGACCGCGTGCTGGCCTACGCTTTCGAGCTGGCCCGGTCGCGCCCCAAGAAGCACCTGACTTCGGCGACCAAGTCGAACGGCATCTCGATCACCATGCCGTACTGGGACGAGCGCGTCGAGGCGATGGCCCCGCGTTTTCCCGAGGTGCGCGTCGATCGCTTCCACATCGACATCCTCGCCGCCCACTTCGTGCAGCGACCGCAGTTCTTCGACACCGTCGTCGCCAGCAACCTGTTCGGCGACATCCTCAGCGATCTGGGGCCGGCGTGCACCGGCACGATCGGGATCGCCCCTTCGGCCAACATCAATCCGTCGCGCCAGCACCCCTCGCTGTTCGAGCCCGTGCACGGCTCCGCCCCCGACATCGCCGGCCGCGGAATCGCCAACCCGATCGGCCAGATCTGGTCCGGCGCGCAGATGCTCGACTTCCTCGGCCACCGCGACGCCCACCGCGCCGTGATCCGGGCGATCGAGGCGGTACTCGACCCGGCCGCGGGCGGCCCGAAGACGCCCGATCTCGGCGGGACGGCGCGCACCGCCGATCTGGGCCGCGCGATCGCCGAAGCGGTGGCACACGCCTAGTCTTTCGTTACCGGAAGTCAAGTGCGAACCGCACGAGCGGCGAAAGATTTCCTCGTAACGAGAGCCCATAGAATCGCGAACCCTGCTTGACACTGAACATTGCCGACGATGTAATCGTTTTGCCTTGGCGTTGCCCTTTGCCGCCTTGCGACACGACATCGAATTCCACCGAGACACCGAGCCTTCCTGAGGGGGAAACATTCGTGAACAAGACTGAACTGATCGAGCACATTGCCAAGCAGGCCGACATTTCGAAAGCGGCGGCGTCGCGCGCTCTCGAAGCCATGATCGGCGGTGTAAGAACCAGCCTGAAGAAGAACAACACGGTCTCGCTCGTCGGTTTCGGTACCTTCAGCGTCGGCAAGCGTGCGGCACGCGCCGGCCGCAACCCGCGCACCGGCGCGGCGATCAAGATCAAGGCGGCCAAGGTGCCGAAGTTCCGCGCCGGCAAGGCGCTGAAGGACGCCGTCAACTGAATTTCCGCCGCCGGCTCGCGCCGGCGTCGGGGTGCTTAGCTCAGCTGGTAGAGCGGCGCCCTTACAAGGCGTAGGTCGGGGGTTCGAACCCCTCAGCACCCACCATCGGCCCCGGCTCGCGCTGGCCGGCCGAGGCCGGGCGCTCGGCTAGAATCGCGCGTCCTCCCACTAAAGGCGAACCCTGGTTCGCCTTTGTCGCATCTGCATCTCCGATGTTCGATTTCTTTCGCCGTCATACCCGCGCCCTGCAGTTCGTCCTGGTCCTGCTCGTGTTCCCGTCGTTCGTCTTCTTCGGCATCCAGGGCTACAGCCGATTCGCCGGCAACGATCAGCAGACGGTCGGCAAGGTCGCCGGCCAGTCCATCACCCAGGTCGAGCTCGACAACGCCTTGCGCGACCGCGTCGAGCGGGCGCGCCGGCAGATGCCGAACATCGATCCGAAGGTCTTCGATTCGCCCGAGATGCGTCACATGGCGCTCGACGCGCTGGTCCGCGAGCGCGTGCTCGCCGTCGCCGCCGACAAGCTGCACCTGGTGCCGACCGACGAGCGCGTCCGCACCCTGTTCAAGAACGACCCGCAGTTCGCACAGCTGCGCGACGCCGAGGGCTTTGCCAACCCGGCCGTGATCGCCGCGCTCGGCATGTCGTCGGAAGGCTTCGCCCAGCGCCTGCGCGAGGACATCGCGGCGCGCCAGGTGCTGAACGGGCTCATCGGCTCGGCCATCGCGCCGACGTCCGCGGCCTCGGCGGCGCTCGACGCGATGTACCAGCAACGCGAGGTCCAGGTCGCTCGCTTCGATGCCAAGGATTACCTCGCCAAGGTCACACCTACCGACGCCGAGATCGAGGCGTTCTACAAGGATCCGGCGCATGCCCTGCAGTTCCAGGCCGCCGAGGAAGCGTCGGTCGAATATCTGGTGCTCGACCTCGACGCGCTGAAGAAGAACGTGACCGTGTCCGAGGACGAGCTGAAGAAGTACTACACCGAGAACGAAAAGCGCTTCACCACGCCGGAAGAGCGCCAGGTCAGTCATATTCTGATCAAGGCCGACAAGGACGCACCCAAGGCCGAGCGTGACAAGGCGAAGGCCAAGGCCGAGGCGCTGCTCGCTGAAGTAAAGAAGGATCCGTCGAAGTTCGCCGAGATCGCGAAGAAGAATTCCGACGATGAAGACTCGGCGAAGAACGGCGGCAAGATGGAGTTCTTCGGGCGTGGTTCGCTACTCGATCTCAAGCCCTTCGAGGATGCTGCCTACGCTCTCAAGGCTGGCGAGACGAGCGGCATTGTCGAGACCGGTTTCGGCTATCACGTGATCCAGCTGAACCAGGTGCGCGGCGGCGAGAAGAAGAGCTTTAACGAGGTGCGCGCCGAGATCGAGGCCGAGTCCCGGACCCAGCAGGCGCAAAAGCTCTTCGCCCAGGCCGCCGTCGATTTCGACGACATGGTCTATCAGCAGTCCGACAGCCTGAAGCCGGCCGCCGACCGCTGGAAGCTGGAAATCCAGAAAGCCGATCACGTCATGCGCGAGCCGGGTCCGAAGGCGACCGGCGCGCTCGCCAACCCGAAGTTCCTCGAGGCCCTGTTCTCGAGCGACGCGACGCAGAACAAGCGCAACACGAAGGCGATCGACATCGGCGCAAGCAAGCTCGCGGCCGGCCGCGTCGTGCGCTATGCGCCGGCGCATCAGCTGCCGCTCGCCGAGGTCAAGGAGAAGGTGCGTCAGCAGCTCGTCGCGACAAAGGCGGCGGCGATGGCGAAAAAGCTCGGCGCCGAAAAGCTGGTCGCGGCGCGCGCCCCGCCGGCG